>JBOGKL010000018.1:0-5887 GCA_050745525.1 Terriglobales bacterium
CCTCTGAACCAACATCAAATATAAACTCACAAAACTCCCGTCAACGAAGAAAAACTCAAAATTGCAGTATTCATTGACTTCGACAACATCCAGATCGGCGTGCGCAGCACGCTCAATCGCGATTTCGATCTGGCGTTGGTACTGGAAGCGCTCAAGGAGCGCGGCGAAGTCGTAACCAAAATTGCCTATGGGAACTGGAAGCGCGCGGGCGAGCTGACGCGAACTCTGACCCAGAACGCCGTGCTTATGGTGCAACGCGATCTTACCCCGCGTGGGGATAAGAACGGCGCCGATATCAACCTCGCCCTGGACGCGCTGGAGATGGCGATCAACCATCCCCACATCAACGCCTTTGTGGTGGTGGGCGGGGACAGCGACTTCATCGCCTTGGTGGAGAAGCTGAAGCAGTACAACAAGGCCGTGTTTGTCGTGGGCGGGCGCAGCTTTACCAGCAGCGTGCTGCAGCGCAACTGCCGCGAGTTCCTGGCCTACGAAAACCTCGTCGAGGCGACGGCCACGCCCGCGGAGCGCCGCCGGGATGAGGGCGTGCGGCGGCGGGAGGTGTATCCGCTGCAGCGTGCCGTACCGCTGGTCTACCGCAGCCTGAAGGTGCTGGCCGAACGAGAGGTCCAAGCACAACTGGGACTGCTCAAGAGCACCCTGATTCAGTTGGATTCGACTTTTAACGAGCGCGACTACGGCGCCAGTTCCTTCCGCGGATTCATGCAGAAGATGGCGGATGCGCAGTTGCTCATCGTGCGCCAGCAAGGCAACAGCTTCGTAGTGGAGCCGTTGGACCGCGAACCCGCCACGGGTGCGGAAGCGCCCGTTGAGGCGGAAGGGCAAGCGGAGAACGAGGGGGGCGAAGGCCTGAGCGAGGGCGAAGGGAGCTATGGCACCGCTGCCGCACCCTCCGAGTACGCCGACAGCGCCGAGCCGCCCACCCCGCCCTCGCCGCCCCCTGCGCAGCGCCCGCCGGAAGAAGCGCTCGAATTATTGCAGCGGATCCTGGCGCCGCTACAGGGCACCAACCCGCGTCCGCTGTACCTGCGCAACGTGAAGCAGTTGCTGCGCACCGAATCCCCCAATTTCGACGAGCAGCAGTATGGGTTCGGCTCGATCGTAGACCTGTTGCGCGCCGGACAGTCGCAGAACTGGCTGCGTTTGCAGCGCGATCGCCGTGGCGCGCTGCGCGTGTTCATTCCGCCCACCGGGAACGGAGGCGCGCCGGGCAACGCCGGACAGGGCAGCACGAGCGGCAACGGCGCCGGGGCGCGCTCCGCGGAGGAGATGGGCAACCGTGCCGATGCGGAAATGGCCGCGCCACAGCAAGCGGATGACGACCGCCAGCCCGAGTTCGGTGAAGCGCAAAGCGGTACCGCGACCGCTGTGGCGCCTGAACCGGCGCGGAAACCCGGCGAGGCCGATCCTGTAGACTCGCAGATCGCCGTGCTCGGCTACTACAGCGGCATCCACGGGGAGCAAATTGAAGAGGCTCCGCTGAGCCTGGCTGCCGCCGTCGCCGACGGTGGACGCAAAAAGCGCGGCCCGCGCAAGCCCAAGGGCGACGGCAACGCCAGCCCGCGCCGGCGCAAGCCGAAACGCTAGTTTTCGAGTGAAAGCAGGCCGGGTGCGGCTACCACTAGGGCGTGGTGGGGCTGAGGGTCGTCACGCAGTTCTTGCACTTGGTGAACTCGTGGACGGCGATGCCGGCCGCCACCGCGGCCACCGCCGCCGAAGTAATCACAACCGCGGGGGCGACACACGCTGGTTTCGCGCCGCCCGGCGCCTGCACACCGCCGCAAGCGCTGCGGTTCGCTTTCGCCGGTGGCGCATCGCTGAACCTAACGGCTCGGCCAGAGAGCACGGTGGAGCTGTCGTGGGCAGAGCTTACGGCCACGGACCCGGCGAGGGTTTCCACGTAAGCCTCCCCGGCCAGTTCATACACATTGAAGCGGGTCTGCCGCGTGGCCGGGACAACGGTGCGGGTGGCCAGGGCAACGGACAAAAGACCCGCGACCTGCACCAGACCGCGTTCCAGGCGGACTTCCGAGGCGTCGGAGCGGCTTTCCATGCGAAACGCAGTTCTAGAGGCGGCGATCAATGAGCCGCCAGGAAGCACCATTCGGACACTACTTTCGGCGTTCGTCGAGACCAGATCGCCGGGCACGATAGCTGAACCCGCGGCGATCGGCTGACCGTTGACGGCCACTGTCCCCGCTATGGGAGTCAGGATCGCGCCCGTGGCCCCAGACAGGGGCAGGCACGCAACCGCGGCCACCAGACTCATCGCCAGCAATGCGCGGCGAATGTTCATTGGAACCTCCAGCTTGCGCCGACAGACATCAATGGCAGGCCACTAGCAGGTCGGGCTCAACTGGGCACAGACGTTGTTGGTTTTTGTCTGGCTATGGCTTGCTTCCACGATCGCGATAATGCCGGCTCCCACAGCAACACCGGAAAGCACCAGGGTCAGGACGTGGGTTGTACTGGCGGCTGCCGCCGCGGCAGAGTCGCTGTCACGGAACGACACGGTGGTGCCGGCGGGCACCGTAGTGATGCGGTGCGCAGAGCTTAAGGCGACGGACCCGGCAAGGGCTTCCACATATACTGTGCCGGCCTCATCGTAGACGTTGAAGCGAGCCTGTGACGTGGCCGGAACAACGGCGCGTGTGGCCAGAGCAACCGGCAGAAAACCAGCGACCTGCACCAGGCCGTGATCCAGGCGAATTGCTAGCGCACCATGGCGGTTTTCCATGCGGAAAACGGTTTTGGAGGCGGCCACCAACGAGCCCCCTGGAAGCACCATGCGAGCGCTCCCGGCAGCGCTGGTGGAAATCAAGTCGCCGGCAACAATGGCCGAACCGGCAGCGATCGGTTGACCGTTCACAGCGACCGTACCCGCCGTAGGACTCAGAATCGCACCACTGGTTCCGAACAGGGAGAGGCAGGCAACCGAAGCGAGCAGACTCATCGTCGTGAATAAGCGGCGAATACTCATCAAGACCCCCTGGCTCGAAGCCGGCAGACACGGACACCGGCGCTACCGCTCACAGTTGTACCATCGGGCGAAGACAGGCGCAAGCCGACGCAGACAAAAAAAGGCCGTCCCTCGCGGGACGGCCTTTTGCTCAAGCAAACTACGCGAGCCAGTTCAGCAGGTCGGGCTTTGCTGAGCACAGAGGGCTCCGACCTGGGTCGATAGGGTACCGATCGACGTCGAAATAGTGCTCACCGACGACTGCGCCGCATTGGCCGCAGTATTCGCATCGCCAGCCTTTTTCGCTGCCACGATGCTGGCCACCGCGCCGACTGCACTCACGGCCGTGCTAATACCGGTCAGAGCCGCACCACCACCGGCAGCAGCGGATGAATTCGCTGCAGCAGCGGGGGCATCGTTAAAGGAGACGCGTGAACCGGAGTTCACCGTGTAGCTGCCGTTGGCAGACTTCACAGCGACGGAACCAGAGACCGCTTCCACGTACACTTTCCCCGTGAGGTCGTACACGTTGAAACGAGCGGCCGAACTGGTGGGAACAACCGTACGGGAGCCGACGGCGACCGGGACGTACCCGGACACCTGCACCATACCGCTGTTCAGGCGGATTTCAGTAGCGCCATTGACGCTCTCCATCCGGAAATTGGTGTTGGACGCGGCGATCAAGGAGCCACCGGGGAGCACCATGCGGGCGCTTCCAGCGGCACTTGTCGTAACCAGATCACCGGCGACAATCGCCGAGCCGGCAGCGATCGGTTGGCCATTGACAGCCACCGTTCCCGCCGTAGGACTCAGAATCGCACCGCTGGTTCCGAACAGGGGCAGGCACGCAACAGCAGCGACCAGACCCATCGCCATGAATAAACGACGAGTGTTCATCGAAACCTCCTAATAAACGTCTGCAGACTTTTACCCAGCACTACCGCTCACATTTGTACCATCGCCTGAGTCGGCAGGCAAGCTGAATCTTTCGAAATTACTTGCCGTAATTGAGTCACCCAAGACCGAGGGGATAAGAATACAATCCGCTGTGGGCATGGGCCTGTCAGCCACTACAGATGGGACAAAACGCTCATATGCCCTCGGCCGGTCAACGGGAGCAGGGAGCGTACAATCGCAACATCAGGTCTTGACCATGGACACAAGCAAATACTTTCCGGCCGTGATCAGCGAACGCCATGACCTCGGCGAGGACTTGTGGACCGTGCGCCTGCAGCTCGAGGCGCCATTCACCTTTCGGCCGGGTCAGTACGCCACGCTGGCGGTAGAAGACGCCAACGGTATCCATGAACGGCCGTATTCGATTGTGTCGAGCCCGGCGGAAAAGGAGATGGAGCTGTTTTTCGAGCTCGTGCCGCAGGGGGAACTGACGCCGCTGCTGTACGCGCTGCAACCTGGCGATACGGTGCACGTACGGCGTAGCGCGAAAGGGTTGTTCCAGTTGGATCGCAAGCGCGGGCACCAGCAACACCTGATGGTATCCACAGTCACCGGCATCGCGCCGTTCATGAGCATGCTGCGGAGTTGGGTGCGCGATCCGGCGTGGGCACCGGAGGGCACGCGCATGCTGTTGATACACGCGGGCAGCCGCTCGTGGGAGTTTGGCTACGCCGAGGAGTTGAAAGAGCTGGCGGCACAGTTGCCGCAAGTGCACCTTGCCCTGTCCATTTCACGCCCTTGGGAAGACCCCGACTGGAAGGGAGAACGCGGGAGGGCCGAAGACGTGGTGCGCAAGTATGCGGATGCGGCGGGGTTCGGCGGAGGACACACGTCGGCGTATTTATGCGGGCATCCGCAGATGATTGAAAATACCAAGGGCATTCTCACGCGTTGCGGGTTTGAAAAACCCGACCTGCACGAAGAGATTTACTTCATATTGCCCAAGGCTGCGACCAGCGCCTAAACCCAGCACAGCCCAGGAACACTCACTCGCACGCGGCGCGACGCAGCAGCCAGGCGCAGGTGGCTTGCAAGCGAGCGGGCGCGACATCGGCACGCACGCGGGCGACGGCTGCTTCAGCCCCCGCCAACAGCGGGCCGGTCAAAGCGCCTCCCTGCGCCAGCAGCGCCGAAGCCAACTCGGAGCGGGGCAGCGGAGGAATGCACAGCAGCGGGAGCCCGGGGCCGGTGTGCTCACGGACTTGCGCCAGGAGCGAGGAAAGCTGCAGGGCGCCATCACGGAATAACAGGGGGCTGTATAGAGAAAAGACCGTGGCCGGCGCACGCGCCGCGAGTGTAGACGCCAGACGGGCCGTGGCGGCAGCCTGGGAATCCCGGCCGCCGAGGAAGCTCACAATTGCCGGCTTTACGGGTTGCTGCGCCCAGCGCGCGAAATCCGCAGCCGCGGACTGAAGCTGTGCCGCTGCGGCAGCCACCGAGGCCGCAGCCGGGGGCAGCCACCAGGCAAACGCGGCAGCGCTGCCGGGGGAGGGTTCGCCGATCCACACTTCGGCGCAGGCCTGTCCGGAACGCGGCTCGAGGAGCTGCCAGGCTTGTTCCGCGCCGGGCTCGGTTTCGTCCAGCAGGGCGGCATCGGCTTGGCGGTCAAGCAGCGCCAGCACGGCGCGGACCGAAGCGATCTGCAAAGCGGCTTCGGCTTCGGCCGCGCTCGCGCCCGACGCCTTGCGCCGCTCCATCCACAGGCGAAGCCAGCGCTGGCGCTGGCGCTCGTCGGCGGGCAGGGCGGGACTGAGCAGGGTGAGAGCGGGGAAGCCCCCCGGGCCGGCGAGAGGTTGCATCCCTGCTCGCAGCGAGGGGGGCAAAGCCAAACGAAGCATAGCCACGAGGGCGAGTGTACACCACGCCCCACCTGGCTGGGGCCCCGGGCACCCAGCCCGGTCGGGCGTAAGCGGGTCGCGTGCATCAGCAGCCAGTGGCGCCTGATGCACG
>JBOGKL010000019.1:0-19168 GCA_050745525.1 Terriglobales bacterium
CATCGTGCGGATGGCCTTGCCGCTCCGGTCGAGAATCGTCAGGGTCACCGGGCCCGCAGGCGCGCTGGGCAGATAAAACTGAAACTGCGGACGCGCCGGCTCGGCCGCGGAGGGATAGACGCTGCGCACCTTGCGGAAGATTTCTCCGGGACGGAACAGCCGCACCGCGGCGTTGATGGATGCGGGGCCGGTCACGGCGGGTGAGCCGGTCTGCTCGAAGGTGGTGATGTCGGGCAGGATGTAGAGGCCGCGGCCGTACGTGGCTACATCAATGTCGTGCATGCGCGGCTCGATGTTGATCCAGCTCACGGGCGAGGGCGGCAGGCCTAGGGAGAAATGAATCCAATGGGCGCCGTCGTCGAGCGAGTAGTAGAAGGCATGGCCGGTGCCGGCGAAGAGCATGCCCTGGCGGTGCGGATCGGCCGCGATCGAGAGCACGTAATCGAGCGGGTTGGTGGCGGGGATGTCGCCGTCAAGGTTGGCCCAGGTTTGGCCGAAATCGGTGGTCTTCAGGATGTAGGGCTTGTAGTTGTTCTGGCCGGCCATGCGGAAGTCCACGGCGATGTAGACCGTGCCCGGATCGAAGGGGGACGGGGCAATCTGGTTGATCTCGCCCCAGGGCGGCAAGTGCAGGTTGGCGCTGACATCCACCCACTGCGGCATGTCCTGGCTTTCGGCGCCGCGCGTATACCAGAGCTTGCCGTCGTTGGTGCCGGCCCAGAGCAGGCCCTTGACGAGGGGCGAAAACGCCAGCGACCACACCACTTCCCCGTCGTACTGCGCCAGGTTGTCACCCTCGATGCCGCCGTTGCTGACGATGCGCGCCGGATTATGCGTGGACAGATCGGGGCTGAACTCCATCCAGCGGTGCCCCTGGTCGGAGGTGCGCAGCACAAGCTGGCAGCCGTAGAAGACGTCGTTGGGATTGAACGGGTCTATGGCCACCGGCGAGGTCCAGTGGCAACGGTAGGGGACGACGTTGGGCGGGGAATCGAGCGAGATCTCTGACGGCGCCACCGAATGCGCCGTGCCCTCGCGGGCATCGTAGCGGGTCAGCTTGTTGCCGTAACAACTCGCCCAGACGATGTTGGCGTTGCTGGGATCGGGCACCGTGAACCCGGATTCGCAGCCGCCGATATCGTACTGCCAGCTTGGCCGCGCCGCTGTTGGACCTCCGAAGCCAAATCCGCCCAGCGGCGCTTTCGCCCCTGCGGCGTCAAAGCCCCAGCCGCTGGGCGCAGCCGCGGGCTTGGGATACTGCGCCAGCAGCGCGTGGTCCACCTTGAAGTGCGTGCGGCGGCGGAAGCGGAAGCGCGGGACATGGCCCACGGGCATGAATTCCGCCAGCGGCAGCATGCCGTTTCCCGTGGCGGCGCTGAAGTCGCTGAGACCGCGCCAGGTGCCGTCGTCCTGGCGGTTGGTGTACAGCCAGTACGGGACGCGATTGTCGCTGGCCACGTGATACATCTGCCCGTTGGGCAGGCTCACGCGCAGGGCGGTGCCGGCGCCGGTCGAGATGCTGGCGCCGCCGTCGCCGGTGACGATATAGTGCGCCGGATCCGTCGGGTCTATCCATGAGTCATGGCAGTCGCCGCAGCCGGCCGGGCCGATGGACTGCACGCCGGGACCGCCTTCACCGGAAAAGGTCTCGCCGCCGTTGGTCGAGTAATGCAGGCTGCTGCTGGTGATGAGGACGTTATTCTCGTTTTTCGGGTCTACTTCGATGTGAATGTAATAACCGGCGCGGCCAATCAGCGAGCGATCCCAGCTTACGGCTTTCCAGCTTGCGCCGCCGTTGTCGCTGCGCCAGAGCGAGCCCTGATCGGCGGTCTGGATCAGCGCATAGACGCGCTGCGGGTGCGAGGGCGCGACGGCCACGTCAATTTTGCCGAGCGGCGCGTGCGGCAAGCCGCGGGTGAGATGCGTCCAGGTCACGCCGTTGTCGTGCGAGACGTAGACGCCGCTGCCCGCTCCGCCGCTGGCCTCGACCCAGGTGCGCTGCTTCACCTGCCAGGTGCCGGCGAAGAGTGTATTGGGATCGTGCGGGTCCATGCTCAAGCCGCTGCAGCCGGTGTGCGCGTTGACGAAGAGCGTGCGCTTCCAACTGCGTCCGCCGTCGGTCGTGCGGAAGACGCCGCGCGCCTGCTGCGGGCTGCTCAGGCGCCCTTCGGCGCAGACGAAGACGTTGTTCGCATCGTTCGGATTGATCACGACAGCGGCAATGCGGCCCGTCGCCACCAGGCCCATGTGCTGCCAGGTGGCGCCGGCATCATTGGATTTGTACACGCCGTCGCCGATGATGTCGCTGGGGCGGATCACCCATGGCTCGCCCGTTCCCACCCATACCAGGTGCGGGTCGGACGGAGCGACGGCGATGGCGCCGATGGCCGAGGTGTCCTGATCGTCGAAGATGGGCTTGAAGGTATGTCCGCCGTCGGTGGACTTCCACAATCCGCCGGAAGCCGACCCCAGATAGACGGTCTTGAGGTCGCCGGGCACGCCGGCGGCCGAGGCGATGCGGCCGCCCGGCGGCGGACCCATGTAGTGAAACTGCAGCGGGGGCGGAGTGGTCGTGGCGGGAGGGGCCACGGAAGAGCCGGGCTGGGGACTCGGGCCCCCAGCCCGGCCGGACGTAAGCGGGTCGCGCGGCCCAGCCGCGCGGGGCCCCGCGCCTGTCAATGGTCTGGCAGGGCGCGACTGCGCGGTACCGGGCAGGCCGAGCGCGGCGACGGCGGCGAGGGCGAGAATCCAACGCATAGGGAACGACCTATTGACCTACGGAAACACAACTATAGCGGCGATGATAAAGGAATGACAACTCCACCGCAGGCGCCCCGGCACGAGCATCACGAAGAACGGCATGGGCAGGTTTTTAGCGACGACTTTTATTGGTTGCGGGAGCGGGAGAATCCCACCGTTCTCGCATATCTCGAAGCCGAAAATGCCTACACCGCGGCCGAGACCGCTTCCCTCGAGCCGCTGGCGGAGACCTTCTACGGCGAGATGCTCGGCCGCATCCAGCAGACTGACTTGAGCGTGCCGGTGCGCCGCGGCGAGTTCTGGTATTACAGCCGCACCCTCGAGGGCCGGCAATATGCGATTTACTGCCGGCGGCGCGGCAACATGGAGGCCGCCGAGGAAATTCTCCTCGATCTCAACGAGATGGCGCGCGGCTTCAGCTTTCTCGGGCTGGGCGCCTTCGCCGTCAGCGACGATGGCACGTTGCTGGCCTATACCACCGACACCACGGGCATGCGGCGCTATCAGTTGCACGTGAAGGATCTGCACCGCGCCGTCCTGCTCCCGGCCACGGCCGAGCGCGTGACCTCGCTGGAGTGGGCCGGCGACAACCGGACGCTGTTCTATACCACCGAGGATGAAGTCACCAAGCGCAGCGACCGCCTGTTCCGCCGTTCGCTCGAGGCCGCGGCGTGCGAGGTGTACTTCGAACCTGACGAGCTCTACCAAATCGGCGTGCAACGCACGCGCGACCGCCAGTTCCTGCTGCTGGGCATCGGCGCCACCGACTCGACCGAGTTCCGCTACTGGCCCTCCGATGCGCCCGAGACCGCACCGCGCCTATTTCTGGCCCGCGAGCGCGACCACAAGTATGACCTCGACCACCGCGCCGGGCTCTTCTATATCCGGAGCAATCGCGGGGCCAAGAATTTTCAACTACTGACCACGCCGGTCGAGCATCCGGAACCGGAGCACTGGCGCGCGCTGCTGGCGCACGACCCTGCCGTGCTGCTCGAGGGCGTGGAGCTCTTTAAGGACTATGCCGTCGCCGCCGAACGCTATCAGGGACTGGAGCGGTTGCGGGTGCTCGACTTCGAAGAGGGCGATTGGAAGACGGTCGCGGTGCCCGAACCCGTCTACAGCATGTGGCCGTCGTCGAATCCGGAATTTGACACGCTGCAGTTCCGCTACCAGTACGAAAGCCCGATCACGCCGGCAAGCATCTTCGAGTACGACATGGCCGGCGGAACGAGCAAGCTGCTCAAGCAGCAGCCGGTGCTGGGGGGTTACGATCCGGCGCGCTACCGCTGCGAGCGCCTTTGGGCCACGGCGCGCGACGGCGTTCAGGTCCCGATCTCGCTCGTCATCCCCGTCAGGTTCGAGTGCAACGGCGAAGGCCCGCTGTTGCTCTACGGTTACGGCGCCTACGGCTATGGAATGCCGGCAGGCTTTTCCATTCCCCGGCTGAGCCTGCTCGACCGCGGGATTGCGTATGCCATCGCGCACGTGCGCGGCGGGAACGAGATGGGCGAGGCGTGGCACGACGCCGGCATGCTGATGCACAAGAAAAACTCGTTCCATGACTTTATAGACTGCGCCGGGTGCCTCATCGCCGGAGGTTGGACGCGGCCGCAAAGGCTGGCGATCGCGGGCGGCAGCGCCGGCGGGCTTTTAATAGGAGCGGTGCTGAACCTGCGGCCCGACTTGTTCGCCGCCGCGCATCTGGCGGTGCCATTTGTGGACGTGATCAACACCATGTGCGACGATTCGCTCCCGCTCACCGTGGGCGAGTATCTGGAATGGGGCGACCCGCGTAAGGCCGACGCGTTCGCCTACATGCTCTCGTACAGCCCGTACGACAACGTAACAGCCCGGCGCTATCCGGCGATTCTGGTCACCACCAGCTTGAACGACAGCCAGGTGATGTATTGGGAGCCGGCCAAATTCGTCGCGCGCTTGCGCGGGATGAAGGCCGAAGCCGGCGACACTTCTCCCCTGCTGCTCAAGACCAACCTGGGCGCTGGACACGGCGGCGCATCCGGCCGCTACGACCGGCTGCGGGAGACCGCGTTCGAGTACGCCTGGATTGCCCGCGAGCTAGGGGCGGCGTAAACGGGTCAGGCGACTTCTTCCCTCTCGCCGGAGCTGGTGGCTTTCATCTCCTTGCCGCAGCAGCAGCGTGGATTGTGGCCGCCACCGGCGCCGGGCCGGGCTCCTCGGGTGACTTCGATTTCGCAGCCGCAATCGGGGTTGCTGCAGGTGTAGCGCTCGCCGGTTTCCATGGCCATGGTTCGGGCCTCGCTGGGGAAATGTCCCGGCGATTTGGATGCTAGACGACGGCGCCGCGTACCAGGTGATGCCCGTGGAACAGGAGGGGCATGGAGACAGCGAACACAATGATCAGGATGAGGAAGGCAATGCCGACGTAGCCGAGCACGAGCCCGGCAATGGCCATGCCGCGGCCGGTCGAGCTGCCGCCGGAGCGGCGGATTTGGGCCAGCGCCACGTGCCCGAACACAACCGCCAGAATCGAGCCCAGCCAGTAGAACCACAGGATGCCGAGCACCAGGCTGGCAATCGCCAGTCCGTTGCTTTCGACCCGGGTCGGGGCGGCAGAAGCCGGCGCAGGCGGAGCTGGCGCAAACGCCGGCGGTGGCGGTGACGGTTCCAGTTGCGAGCGTCCGCAGCGGGGGCACACGGCAGCCCCGTTTTCCATCTCCTGCCCACAGGTGGCGCAGAACTTGTGCTGGAGATATGACGTGCCGGGAACGGCTTCCGAATCGCTCATGACCTTCGCCCGCCCGCAGAGTTTATCATGAGCCGCTGAGCGCCTGCTCCAGATCGGCGATCAGGTCGGCGGTGTCTTCAATGCCCACCGAGTAGCGGATGAGCGCCTCGGGGATTCCGCTGGCGGCGCGCTCGGCCGGAGTGGATTCGACGTGGCTGGTGGTGGCCGGAGGGCCGGCCACGGTTTCCACCGCGCCCAGGTTGGCCGCCAGGTGCGCCCGGCGCAGGCGCGGCAGCAGACGCGCGACGGCGGGGAAGCCTCCGCGGGGAGAAAAACTGAGCACCCCGCCAAAGCCGCGCATTTGCCGGCGGGCAACGGCGTGGCCGGGGTGGGATTCCAGGCCGGGGTAGAAGACCTGCTCGACGGCGGGATGGCGGCTCAACCACTGCGCGATGGCCAAGGCGGATTGGTTCTGCTGCCGCACCCGCAGATCGAGCGTCTTCATGCCGCGCAGCAGCGCGTAGGCGGCCCCGGCGTCGAGCACCGCGCCGTTGATCTCGCGGAAGTGGTAGATGCGCTCGATCAGCTCGCGTCCGCCGCACACCACCCCGCCCAGTGCGTCGGCGTGACCGCCGAGGAACTTCGTGGCGCTGTGCAGCACCAGGTCGGCGCCCAGCGCCAGCGGGTTCTGGTTGATGGGCGTGGCGAACGTGTTGTCCACGAGCACGAGCGCGCCGGCGCGGTGGGCCGCCTGCGCCAGGCGCGCAATGTCCACCACCTTGACGGTGGGATTGGTCGGGCTCTCCAGGTACAGCAGCCGGCAGCCGCGCGCGACAGCGGCCTCGATGGCGGCGGCGTCTTCGGTGGCGCACAACGTGACCTGAATTTGAAAGCGCGGCAGAAACTCGACGAACAGCTTGTTGGTGCCCCCGTAGCTGTCATGCACCGAGACGACGCGGTCGCCGGGCGAGAGCAGCGTGAACAGGGTGTTGCTGATGGCGGCCATGCCGCTCGACAGGCTGACGGCGGCTTCGGCCTCTTCCAGGCTGCACAGCTTCTGCTCAAAGGCGGCGACGGTGGGGTTGGTGTTGCGGCTATAGATGTGGCCGGGGCGCTCGCCGCGCGCCACCGCCAGCCATTCGTCCATGTCGCCGTAGCCGAAGGCGACGCTGTGCACGACGGGGGTTTGCGTGGGCCGGCCGCCCCGCGCCGGCTCTTCCCCGCCCCACACCGCCCGAGTTCCCCTGCCTTCGCTCACGCCGCGGGCAGAATAGCATACTGACCGGCGCGAAGCCGCGCGATCGGCGATAGGATGGACCTATGTTGACCCCAGCCGATACCGGAATCGCCGCCTTCGCCGGCAGCGCGGCGTGGGCCTGGCGGCGGCAGGCCCTGGCGGAAAAGGAGAAGCGGGGCGAGATCGCCTGGGTTCCGCGCGAGCGCAGCCGCTGGCGCCGGTTGGGCCGCTGGATGGCTTGGCAAGTGGCAAATGCTCGCGGGATCGAGGGAAGCGATGTGGACTAGAAATGGAGCCGACGTCCGCCCGAGTTCCCCTGCCGTCGCCCATGGCGCGTGCCGTGTAGCACCTTGACTGCTCGCGGGCGCGCGCGTGCAGGCGCTCATGAGGCACGGCCTTTGTCGTTTCTCGCCGGTTAGGCGGCGCGGGGCCGGATCGTGCCCAGCCGGGCGCGCGGCGCCGCCCGGCGCAGATCGTAGTCGGCCTGTAGGTTCATCCAGAACTGTGGTGGCAGGCCAAAGTATTTGCCCAGGCGAAGGGCCGTGTCGGCGCTTATGCTGCGCTCTCCCCGCGCCACGGCGTAAATCCTCGCGCTGTGGACCGCCTGGGCCAGCCGATACACGCTCAGCCCCGACGGCTCCAGGAACTCCTTAACCAGCACCTCGCCCGGATGCACAGCAAATGGTTTCCTCGTCTTCGACTTCGGCATGTCCGACCTCCTCAGTGTCCGACCCTCGCGCCACAACCGCTCTGCCTCTCCATTTCGAAAACTGGCGATCACATCGGCATCAGACTACCGCATACCGATACTATCGTCAAGCGACAGTATGGTTTCCCCGCAGGCACACCCGCCAGCCCGCGAGAACGGCATGAAGGATCGCCGGCCGCCAAAGCAAAAGGAGGCGTGACGTGACGGTCTACGGGCCCACCGGACCAAAAAATACAACAATGGGTACAGTCCGGCGCCTTCGCGGCGCCGCGCTAATCGAAAATGGGCCGCTTAGAGCTGGAGCCGACGTCCGGGCTTGAACCGGAGACCTGCTGATTACGAATCAGCCGCTCTACCAACTGAGCTACGTCGGCTTCTTGGTGGGCAAACGCACGGCACCGCAATGCGCCTAAAAGAGTTTACAACGATCTGCTGCGATGATATTGGCTCTGCCCGGTACAGGCACCAGTTCCCACTGCCGCGCGCGAATGAGATTGCGCAATTGCGCCACGCTGGCGCAGGTAACGCGAACATGGGCTGAGGCTGCCACCAGCGCTTCGTATAGGTTGCCCCACATTCATTCGCTGTCGCTCTCGAATGAGAGCGCCGCGCCGGGCGAGTACTCCGGCACGCTCAGCGGCGACAACCTGCAGTAGATCGCCAAGACCAGATGGAATGCGACGACCGGCATTCCCGTCACCCAGAAACGGAAGGGTGCCGGCGGCCACGGGCTAAAGCGCGTGCGATGATGATAGGCACCATGAGAGGGTTCGATGCCGGGATCGCCCCGGTTCTCGCCGGAATTCTGGGATGGGGAATGATCGCGTTCGTGCTGCGCGACGCCTTCGAGACCATGATATTGCCGCGGCGGCTGAACGGGCGGTTTCGCTTCACCCGCGTTTATTTCCAGGGCATCTGGCCGCTGTGGTCGGCGGCGGCGGCGCGGCTGCGCGGCAGGCGCCGGGAATCAGCGCTCAGCTTGTTTGGCCCCCTGTCCATGCTGCTGCTCTTTGTCCTCTGGGCGGTGGTGCTGATCGGCGGGTTTGCCTGTGTGTACTGGTCGCTGGGCTCGCCGCTGCAGACCCCCGAACCGCTGCGCGGCTTCGGCATGGACGTGTACCTGAGCGGGGTCACGCTGCTCACCATCGGCATCGGGGGCGCGGTGCCCCATACCGCCTTCAGCCGCGTGCTGGCAGTCGCCGAAGGGGGGCTGGGCCTCGGTTTCGTGGCGATCATCATCAGTTATTTGCCCGTGCTGTATGCCGGCTTCTCGCGCCGCGAGACATCGATCTCGATGCTCGACGCTCGCGCCGGCTCGCCGCCCGCGGCGTCGGAGTTGCTGCGCCGCCATGCGGGCGCGCTCGGTGATCTCCAGACCTATCTGGCCGAGTGGGAGCGGTGGTCGGCAGAGCTTCTGGAGAGCCATATTTCCTACCCGGTGCTCGGCTATTTCCGTTCGCAACACGTGAACCAATCCTGGGTGGCGGCGCTCGGGTCCATGCTCGACGCCTGCGCCTTGCTGCTCGCCGGCTGCGAGGACGGCTGCACCCGCCAAGCTCAACTCACCTTTGCCGCCGCCCGGCATGCCGTGGTGGATTTGGCGCAGATTTTTATGCACCGGCTTCCGCGGACCATTCCCGACCGGCTGCCCGCCGCCGATCGGACCCGGCTGCAGGCGGTGCTGACCCAAGCCGGAGTGCCGCTACGTTGGGAGGAGGCGAATCTGCACCAGCTCACCGCCTTGCGCCAGCTCTATGAGCCGCATTTGCTGGGAATCGCCGCTCATTTAAAGCTGGAACCGCCACGCTGGCTCGGCAATCCGAGCCTCCCCGACAATTGGCAGCGCAGTCCCTGGGATCGCTCCGCCACCGCCGCCACCGGCGTCGTCAGGCAGCGTGAAGTCGAACGGCACTATTGACCGGCGCAACGTGGTCGGCCGCCTCCACAGGGGAAATCAGTGCGGCCAGAGGTGGCGGGCGCGGCGCCCGCGCTCGGCGGCGCGGACCTGGTGCTCATCCATGCCCAGGTGATGCGCGATCTCGTGCCACAGCGTCTGCTCGACGAGGCGCTCGAGGTGCTCGTGGTCGCGGGCCATGCGCTCGTGCGGGCCCTGAAAAATCGTGATGCGTCCGGGCAGCCGGAAGGGATCAAACACGCTGCGCGCGGTGAGCGGCTGGCCTTCGTAGAGGCCGAGCAGCGTGCCTCCGGGCCCGACCCCGCGGGCTTCGAGCAGGGCGGCCGAAGGTTCCTCTTCCACCACCAAGGCGATGTTGTCCAGCCGACTGCGAAACTCCGCGGGGACATTCCGCAAGGCGGACTCGACCATCGCATCGAAGTTGGGCACGCGCACCGGCACTCTTCTTTATTCTCCCTCTGCTAACCTTATTCTCTATGCGTTGGAGCCAACTGTTCATCCCGACCTTGCGCGAGGCTCCGGCCGACGCCGAGGTCGCCAGCCATATTCTGCTGCTGCGCGCGGGTTACATCCGCCAACTGGGCGCGGGGCTGTACAGCTACCTGCCCCTGGCGTGGCGCTCGCTGCTGAAGATTCAGGCCATCGTGCGCGCGGAGATGGACACCATCGGGCAGGAGTTCCAACTGCCGGCGCTGCACCCGGCCGAACTCTGGCAGGCGAGCGGACGCTGGCAGCTCATGGGCGACAACCTGTTCCGGCTCCAGGACCGCTTCCAGCGCGCGCTGTGCCTGGGCATGACGGAGGAAGAAGTCATGGCCTCGCTCGCCGCCGGCGAGCTGCGTAGCTACAAGCAACTGCCGCAGATCTGGTACCAGATCCAGAGCAAGTTCCGCGACGAGCCGCGCCCGCGCTCGGGGCTGCTGCGCGTGCGCGAGTTCATCATGAAAGACTCCTACAGCTTCGACGTGGATGAAGCCGGGCTCGACGTCAGCTACCGCAAGCACGACGCCGTCTACCGGCGCATCTTCGACCGTTGCGGGTTGCGCTATCTTTCCGTCGAGGCGCACTCGGGCGCCATGGGCGGGGCGCAGTCGCAGGAATTCATGGTGCTGGGCGAGGCCGGCGAAGACATGGTCGCCCGCTGCACGCGCTGCGACTACGCCGCCAACCTGGAAAAGGCCTCCGGCACGCCCGCCGCCGTGGACGATCCGGAAGCCGCGGGCGAGCCCGAGCGCTTTGCCACGCCTGGCCTGCACACGATTGCCGAGTTGGCGGCCTCGACCGGCGAGCCCGCCTCGCGGCTGGCCAAATCGCTGGTGTACATGGCAGAGGGCAAAGCCGTGCTGGTCGTCGTGCGCGGCGACGACGAGGCGAGCGAGGCCAAGCTGGCGACGGCGCTGGGGGGCGAGTTCCGGCCCGCACGTCCGGAAGAGATCCTCGAGCACTTCGGTTCGCCGCCCGGTTCCCTCGGTCCCTTGCACGCGGCCAAACCCGTGCGCGTGCTGGCGGACGCGGCGTTGCGCGGGCGCAAGAACCTGACCGTTGGCGCCAACCAGGACGGCTTCCATATCCGCCACGTCACCCCCGGCGTGCATTTTCAGCCGGAGTGGGTGGATGTGCGCGAGGTGCGCAACGGCGACGCCTGCCCGAAGTGCGGGCAGCCGCTCCAGGTGGCGCAGACAATCGAGATCGGGCACATCTTCAAGCTCGGACGCAAATACTCCGAGGCGCTGGGCGTGCGCGTGCTCGACGCGTCGGGCGCGGAGGTGGTACCCATCATGGGCTCGTACGGCATCGGGATCGAGCGCATCCTGACGGCCGCGATCGAGCAGAACCACGACGCCGACGGCTTCTGGCTGCCGGAGGCGATCGCTCCCTTCGCCGTCGTGATCACGCCGACCAACCTCAACGATGCCGCCGTGGCCGCGTTGAGCCGGCGCCTGTACGAGGAGCTGCGCGCGCGCGGATGCGACGTGCTGCTCGACGACCGCGACGAGCGACCGGGGGTGAAGTTCAAGGATGCCGACCTGATCGGGATTCCGCGCCGCATCACGGTGGGCAAGCGCGCCGGCGAGGGCATCGTGGAGCTGGTGGAGCGCGGGCGCCGCGAGCGCCGCGAGTTGAGCGCGGAAGCGGCGCTGGCCGAGGTCTAGTCACCGCGGCATGCTGGATGCGATCGTCATCGGGCTGGGCGCCATGGGCAGCGCCGCCCTGTGCCAACTGGCGCGGCGCGGGCAGAAGGTCGCCGGCTTCGAGCAGTTCGGCCTGGCCCACGACCAGGGCTCCTCGCACGGCGCCTCGCGCATCATCCGCATGGCCTATTACGAGGACCCGGCCTACGTGCCGCTGCTGCGCCGCTCCTACGAGCTGTGGCGGCAACTGGAGCGCGACACGGGCGAACCGCTGCTGCATTTGACCGGCGGGCTGATGCTGGGCCCGGCCGGGAGCGCGCCCGTGCGCGGCAGCCTGGCCAGCGCGCGCGAGCACGGATTAGATCACGAGGTGATGGATGCGGCCGAGACCGGGCGGCGCTATCCGCCGCTGCATTTGGCGGCGGAGGAGATCGCGCTGCTCGATCCCGAGGCGGGGTATCTGAACCCGGAGGCGTGCCTCGGTGCGCTGGCGCGCCAGGCCTCCGGCAGCGGCGCCGAGCTGCATTGGCAGGAGCCGGTCGAGGCGTGGGAAGTGGACGAGCCCAACGGATGCGTCGTCGTGCGCACCGGGCGGGGCCGCTACGAGGCCGGACGGCTGCTGCTGTGCGGCGGCGCCTGGATGCCCAAGCTTCTCGAACCTCCCGGTCTGCCGCTCACGCCCACACGGCAGGTGATGGCCTGGTTTGCTCCCGCCGCCAACGCCGCAGCGTTTGCGCCCGACCGCTTCCCTATTTATATCTGGCAACCCGAGGGCGAGCTGGCGTTTTATGGATTCCCGGCGACCGGGGCCGCCAGCGAGGGCGTGAAGGTGGCCCGTCACGCCGTGCCCGACCCCTGCACCGCCGATAGCGTGGATCGCCAGATCCGCGCGAGCGACATTGAGGCGATTCGCACTCGTATCGCGCGGCGGATTCCGGACCTGAACGGACGGCTGCTGGCGGCCAAAACGTGCATGTACACGATGACCCCGGATGCCCACGCCATCTTGGGGTTCCATCCGCGCCACGAGCGGGTGCTCGTCGCCGGCGGATTCTCCGGGCACGGATTCAAGTTCGCGCCCGTGATCGGGAAAATTCTGGCGGACCTGGCGCTCGAGGGCCGGACCCGGCACCCGATCGCACTATTCTCACCGCGCCGTTTTTAGCGCCCGGCCACAGATCGCGCAGCGACATTTTTTCGCTCGGCGCGGTGTGGTCGAGACGGATTGCGACAGGTCCGCCGGACTGAAGGCCACGTCGGCGGCGGACTGGAAGCGCTGCCGCGGCTCCTTTTCCACCTCTACGTCGTTTCCGGCCTTCACTGAAACTGTGAAACTGTGAGGAATATCACCGTAGCCGTGGATGAGGAAGTGTATCGGCGCGCGCGCGAAGTTGCAGCTCGTCGCGACACGTCGGTTTCAGCTCTGGTCTCCTCTTATCTACGCACCTTGCAAGAGCGTGAGGACGATTTCGAGCGCCGACGCCAGGATGAGATCGAGATCCGAAAGACAATTACCAATTTCAGTGCCGGCGACCGGCTCAGCCGGGACGAACTTCATCGGCGCCGGTGACGCGTGCCCGCGTCGTTTCTCGATACCAACATTTTTGTGTACTCGCTCAGTACCGCCGTTGCTGATCAGAGGAAGCGTGAGCGCGCCACAGAGATTCTTCTCTCCGACGATGACTTGGTGCTGTCGGTTCAAGTGCTGCAGGAGTTCTACACCCAGGCCACCCGGCCAAACCGGCCGGACCGCATCAGCCACACCACTGCGCTCGTCCTAATGTCAGCTTGGCGGCGCTGGCATGTGGTCGACCTGACGGTTCAGGTACTTGACCGAGCATTGGAATTGTGCGCGGCGCATCGGCTTAACTATTGGAACAGCGCCATCATCGCCGCGGCGAGCGTGGCCGGCTGCTCTGAGGTTCTAACCGAAGACATGCAGGACGGCGCCAGCATTGCCGGCGTCCGCATCCGCAACCCCTTTATTTAGAAACTGGGATCATCCAGCGCAGCCAGTGCGCCTGGGCGAAGGCGAGCAGGCCGATGGCGGCGGCGAAGATCAAGCTGTGCCAGAGGGTGCGGCGCAGGATGGCTCCCTCCTGCCCGGTCAGCCCGACGGTGGTGACGCCGACGGCGATGTTTTGCGGCGAGATCATCTTGCCGGTCACGGCGCCGGTCGAGTTGGTAGCGGCCGTCAGCACCGGGTTGATGCCGATGCGGTGGGCGGCGGCGACCTGCAGGTTCCCGAACAGGACGTTGCTCGAGGTATCGCTGCCGCTGAGGAAGCAGGCGACCCAGCCGAGAAAGGCGCTGACCAGCGGAAACAGCACGCCGAGCTTGGCCAGGGCCGCGCCCATGGTGTAGGTCATGCCCGAGTAATTGTAGAGATCAGCAAGGGCAATGATCAGGCAGACGGTGAGGGTGGGCTGGCGCAACTGGCGGCAGGTTTGGACGGCGGAGGTCCAGAGGACGCGCAGCGGAGCACGGAACAGGATCGCCGTCGCCAGCACGGCAGCCAGCGCCGCCGTGCCCGCCGCGAGCGGCTGGAAGGTATACACCGCCGCGTAAGCGTGACCGTAGAGGGTGATGAAGACGCGGCCGTCGAGATGGGGCACCAGGATGCGCAGCGCGCCACGGCCAAAGAGCTTGAAGACGGTCCAGATGACCATGGCGGCGGCCAGCAGCAGCCACGGCGCCCAGGCCTCGACGAGCTGGCGGGAACCGCGTTGGGGCTGCTCGCGGCTGAGGGAGTGGGTGCTGATGCCGACATTGACCTGCTCGGCGGGGGCGACGGCGGCGGCCACGGCCAACTCGGGTTGCGCGCCGCTCGGCGTCCAGACGCGCAAGAACAGCACCACGGCGGCAATCGAGCCCAGCGAGGCGAGCACGTCGGGGGCGTAGGGGCCCCAGTAGTTGGCCACCACGAACTGGATGCCGGCAAAGCTGATGCCGGCGACGGCGGCCACCGGCCAGATGCGGCGCAGGCCGCGCCATCCGGCGTAGACGGCGGCCAGATAGGCGGGCAGGAACAGAGACAAAAACGGGATCTGGCGCCCGACGGCGGAGGAGAGCGCGCGCAAGTTTAGCCCGGTGACGCCGGCGAGGGCGACGATGGGAATGCCCAACGCGCCGAAGGCCACCGGGGCGGTGTTGGCGATGAGCGAGAGCACGACGGCTTCCATGGCGCTGAAACCGAGCGTGAGCAGGAGGAAGCCGGCAATGGCGACGGGGGCGCCGAAGCCGGCCGTACCTTCGAGCAGCGCACCGAAACAGAAGGCGACCAGGATGGCCTGTACGCACCGGTCACCGCCGGCGTGGGCTACGATCCAGCGCCGCATTTGCTCGAACAGGCCCAGCTCGACCGTGAGGTTGTAGAGCCAGAGCGCGGCGAGCACGATCCACATGATCGGCCACAGCGCGTAGACGGCGCCGTAGAGGCAACTGGCCAGCGCCAGGCCGGCGGGCATGTGCCATCCAGCGAGCGCGAGCACGAGAGCGGCGAGCAGTCCCCAGGCCGCGGCCACGTGCGCGGCCTTGCGCCGCGCCGCCATCAGCCACAGCACGACCACGATGGGGAGGGCGGCGGCGAGCGCCGACCCGAGCAGCGGGCCGAACGGATGAATGGGCTGGCGCCAGAGGGGCGCGGCGGCGGCGATCACGGAACCTTTTCGCCGCCAGCTTCCCTGCCGGCGGGCGGCCTTCCCGGTTGCGTCACGCCGGGCGGGGCGCCGGCGGCGTCAAAGGGAATGCGTTGCGACGACTCGCCGAGCTGGTTGACGGAGAGGAAGATGAGCCGGACGATGCGCGTCAGCTTGGGGTAGTTGATGCGCTGCCAGGTGTCGTTGGCGGTGTGGTAGTCGGGATGCAATCCGGTTTGAAATTCGACTTGTGGGACGTGCAGCACCGCGAACCAGAATTGATCGCTGCGCGCCCAGAGCGAATCCGGGGCCACGCGATCCATCTTGTAATCGAGCTTTAAGCCGATGCCGTGATTTTCGCGGTCAATGACGGCGGCGAGCGCCGGGTTGTAACGGGTACCGAGCACGTTGACCATGTTGACGTTGTGGTCGGGAGGCACGGGCCAGTTGGGGTCATCCTCGTTGCGGCCGATCATGTCCATGTTCAAGTCGGCGACGGTCGCGCGCAGGGGCACGAGCGGATGGGTGACGTAGTAGTAGGAGCCGAGCCAGATGCGCTCCTCGCCGTCGAAGGTGAGGAAGAGAATGCTGCGGCGGGGGTGAATGCCGCCGCGCACGAAGGCGCGGGCGGTTTCCATGACGGCGGCCACGCCCGATCCGTCGTCGTCGGCGCCGTAGTAGATTTGCCCGTTGCGCTCGCCCATGTGGTCGTGGTGAGCGGTGACGAGGACGTAGGTGTTCCTGAGCGCCGGATCGGTGCCCGGCAGCAGGGCGGCTACGTTGCGCCCATCATGCGGCTCAATGTCGGTGAACGCCTTGCTGACGCAGGCGGTGGCATGCGGCACCAGGAACGAATCGGGCTTGAGCGACGCATCAATTTGGGCCTGCAACTGGTCGGCGGTTTTGCCGCTGGGGGCAAGCAGTTGATCGGCCACGGCGCGGCTGATGGAGAACACCGGAATATCCCACATCTGGCCTTCGAGCGCGTAGGTCGGGCCGCCGCGGGCGCGCGGCGCACTGGCCGGAATGGGGAGCACGTGGCGGCGCACGCGATCACGAATCATGAGTAGGCCGGCGACGCCTTGTTTGCGCAAGGCCTCAATTTTTTCGCGGCTGAAGGCGTGATAGGTGTCCCAGGCGCCCATGAACTTGGAGTGCGGGTTGTCGGCCTGGGGCTCGCGGTTGAGCACGAGAGCCACCTTGCCCTTGAGATCCATGCCGGCGAAATCGTCGTATCCATACTCGGGGGCGTTGATGCCGTAGCCGGCGAAAGCGACCGGCCCGCAGCCGGTGGCATTACGGATGCTGGAGCGGACGGGATAGTAATCGCGCCCGTAGGTGAAGCTGTGTTGGGCGCCGGCGATCTGGGCCGTCAAGGCCGTGTGCGCGCGATCAACCTTGGCGGTCAGGATGATCATGTGCTGGAAATAGGTGCCGTCATCGCCCATCGGTTTCAGCCCGAGGCGCTGAAAGCGCTCGGCGATGAAATCCTCCGCCACGTGGTCGCCGACGCTGCCGGTGTCGCGCCCGACCAGATCGGGAGAGGCGAGAAAGGCGAGATCGGCCTTCAGCCCCTGCGTGCTGATGAGCTGCGCTGCGCGGCGCAGGGGAGGGGCAGCCCGTTGCGCGCTGGCCGCCACCGGGGCCAGCAAGCCGGCAAGGACCAGGAGGCAGCCGACACGGAACACCCACGGGTGCAGTCGCATACGGCGGAGTATAGGAACAGGTGCTACGGGAGTCAAGACAGCGGCGCGAAAACAGCACGAATACGCCCGGGTGCTTCACCGGTACAGCGGCACGCCGTGACGTCGTGCCGCTGCCTGTAACCCTTGATCCAGAGTCCAGAGATGGGCCGCAGTGCGCCGCGCGATCGCCAGATGCAGTGCATCGCCGGCGCGCAGATCTGTGCTGAAGTCGCTGATCCATGCCTGTGCCACGCCGAAGTCGTCCCGTTGCACGGTATACACCTGCAAGCTCTCGCTCGCTAATTGCGCCAGGGACTTTACGGCCTCAGTGGCACCGGCGCGGTTCAGACGGCGAGCCCGCATGATTCTCGCAATAGCGCTGGCAAATTCCAGGATCGTCCAGTCGCTGATGGCCGCTTCGCCCGGGACCAGGGAGGCAATGCGAGCGCTTAGATATGCGGACGAGGGTTCCTTCGCGTACAACGGCACGAGCACGCTGGTGTCGACGTAGATCAATCGGTCAGTACCGCGCGCTGTCGCGGAATTTGCGGAACCATCGGCGGCTGGGTTCGCCCATCTTCTGGCGCGCCCGGATGGCATCCGCCGCGGATAAATCGATGGGCTTCAGAATGCGCTCAGCCGCCGTAACAACGACCACGGGCCTTCCCCGCCGCGTGATGATCACCTCGTTGCCGGCTTCGGCACTTTTGATCAGCTCGCTCAGCTTCGCTTTCGCCTCCGCCACGCTTACTTCCATATGGTCACCCTGATGGTCATTTTAGCACCCGCGCGAGTGCTGCACGGCCGGGCCCCCCAGCCGGGATAAAATGGACAGAAGTTCGGGACGAGCGTATCTGCGCAGGAGGGCCACATGCAACCTCGCCATGGCCGCAAGCCTCGCGGCTCTCTGATCGCCCGCTGGCGAGAAAGTCGCCGCCACCGGACGCTTGTGGCCGGCAAGAGCGACGAGGAACTACACTCGTTGTGCTTCGCGTTGAATGGTGAACCCGGGCTAAGCCTCGCGGCTTGGCATGAAGTCGGGCGGCGCTGCGACAACCTGCGCAATCCGGACACCATTGCCTGCTGGGAGCGCCAGGAATGCGCCGCTCATGCGGAAGGTGAACCGCTCACGATTCGCTACGGCGGCTGTCTCGGGCTGGGGCGATCCCTCGGCAGTTGCTGGGATGCATCCATCACCGCGCGTCCCGGCGAACGCTGGCGCGGCCTGGTGCGCCGGTGGAAGGTTGAATGGTGGTGGCGCCGCGCGCGCTGGGGAGAACTGCTCAGGCCGAACCGTTGGTATCGCTGCGACGGGCATCCCTGGCGCAATCGCGTCTACCGTCGCTTCTACCGCGCCGAACATTGGCGCGAACGCATCCACGGGCCCTGGCACCTTCTCTTGCCCTATCTCTGGGACCAAGCCTGCTGGCGTATGCTCGGCTGCTACCCCCGGCCGATGGCGTGGTAACGCCTAAATTCCCTGAACCGCGAAGCCTTCGTCGCGGGCGGCGGCGGCGAGGCGGTCGTCAAAGGTAACGACGGGAAGGGGCTGAGGCTGGCGCCGCCCGGCAAGCGAAGCGGCGGCAAGCTGCTGGGCATCGCCCGCCCGCAGCGGGTAGCGCCGCAGAAGCCGGACCGATTCCGTGCGCAGTTCCTCGCTGGGGGCGACTTCGTGCCCGCTTAATGCCATGCGTTCGAGGCGGCGCCAGGATGCCGCGCTTTGCTCGGAGGTCAGGAGGCTCTCGCGCTCTCGGCGCGACAGCGCACTGGCGCATTCGATGCGACTAGCCCACCAGACCATCATGGCATCGTCCTGGCGTGCCAGCGCGATTGCCATCTTGGTGAACCTATCGGCAACAATCAGCGGCGACAGTGCGGATGCATCCCAAAACCTCACCGCCCCTTACGCCTTTCTTCCAGGAGCGCGGAGGTCAGATCCACCCCTGGTACTGCGATGGGCGGTTCGCGCAGCCAGGTCGCTGCGGGAGAGTGCTTACGAGGCGTGACCAAGCCATCGCGGATCATGGCGGCCAAGGCTTCCTCATCGTTGAGATCGCCCGCTTGTACCGGTTCCAGGCGCGCTACGGGGCGGCCGCGGTCGGTGATGAGCACGCCATTCCCGGAACGGAGGCCGTCAATCAGAGCGCTGAGGTTATTTTTCGCCTCGGAGATGCTGGCGCGCTTCATCTGGCCATTATAGCCTTCTCGCCGGATGCGCCATGTTGTCCAGCGGCCGCGGCGCTATCGCGCCGGCAGGCCGAGCACGTCGAGGAAGCTCATTTCGCCATCCTGGGCATGCACGACCACTTCGCGGCCAGTCATGTCGCGGCAGGGATCAAACCCTTGGCCGGGCATCACCATGGCCCGCCAGGAAAACCGCTTGCC
>JBOGKL010000020.1:0-2767 GCA_050745525.1 Terriglobales bacterium
GGCGGCTACGGCATCTTCTACGACCATACCAACAGCAACGACATTGTGGATGCGCTGCGCAACCCGCCGCTCCAGCTCAGCCCGACAGTGGTTGACGTGGTCGGCTACAGCAACATCTCCGCGGCTAGTGGCGCCAACTTTCCGCTCAATTTGAACGGGGGCGGCACCATCCCGGCCGTGGGCTACTGGCCCATGGTGCAGCAGTGGAACCTGAGCATCCAGCATCAGCTCAAGAACAATCTGGTGGCGCAGGTCGCCTACGTCGGCAGCAAGGGCACGCATCTGGCGCAGGAGCAGGATCTGAACCAGTTGGAACCGGTCGGCCTCGCCGGCACGCCCTACGCCTCCGGCGGTGCGCTGGCCGGCCAGTCCATAGACTGCAACAGCAGCGGCGTCGCCGATCCCTTAAACACCGCTGCGGCAGGCGGGTTGATTCCCAGCGCCTCGCTCATGGGCACCTCCAGCCAATGGATGATCAATGAGTTCGTCGGCTGCGGTGGCAATGCAGCCTACTACCACAAATACCCCGCCTACAACGACATTGCCCTCCTGCCGTTTGGGGCCAATTCCAACTACAACGCGTTGCAAGCTTCCGTGCACGGCCAGATCGGCGGCCTCTTCTTCACCACCGGCTACACGTGGTCTCACTCCCTGGATGACGCCTCCAGCCGCTACGATGGCTCGTGGTACAACGGCTATGACCTGGAGGGTGCATACGGCAACTCGACCTTCGATCAGCCGCAGAACTTCAGCGCCAGTTGGGTCTACGCCTTACCATTCTTTAAGGGCAACAAGTGGGCCGGCGGCTGGGAGTACTCCGGCATCATGGAGGCGTACAGCGGCGAGCCGTACACCATCACCAACAGCACCAACCACGGCGACAGCGCTGGCGTTGCTAATGGGCAGACCACGGCATCGTACGTGGACATCGTCGGCAGCCCCTCCGCTGTTCCCACGCTAACCACCAACCAGCTGGCCAGCCCGCAGCTGTATGCTAATCCCACGGCTTTCGCCGCTCCGGTCGGCTTGACCTTCGGCAACGAAGGCCGGGATTCGTTCTTCGGCCCGGGCCTGATTGACTTCGACATGGGCCTGTTCAAGAACTTCAAAATTACCGAACGGCAAACCATCCAGTTCCGCTGGGAGACCTTCAATACCCTCAATCATGCCAACTTTTCCGGCGTGAACAGCGGCGACAATTGCTTCACGGATTCCTGCATGGCGACCAGTAGCTTCCTCCGCTCCACCAGCACGCACGACCCGCGCATTATGCAGTTCGCGCTGAAGTGGATGTTCTAGTCCGCTGGTCGCGGTAACGTAACGGCGGGGCGGGCGACGATGCCCGCCCCGTTCTCTTTTATGACCGCCGAGGCGTTCCTGCGCTCCGCCCGTACCGTGGCGGTGGTGGGCCTGTCTTCCGATCCGCTACGTCCTAGCCATGGGGTGGCGCGCTATCTGCAAGCCCACGGCTACAGGGTCATCCCCGTCAATCCGCGGGAAACCATGGTGCTGGGGCAAGTCGCCTACCCGCGCCTGGAAGACATTCCAGAGCGGGTGGATATCGTGGATGTTTTTCGCCGGTCGGAGGCGGTGCCGGAGATCGCCGTGGCCGCGATAACCATCGGCGCCAAAATGCTCTGGCTCCAGGAGGGCGTGACCCATCCCGCCGCCGAAGCCCAAGCCCGCGCCGCAGGGCTGATTGTCGTTGCCGACCGCTGCATCCTAAAGGTGCACCGGTCGCTGACGGCGTTCCCATAACCCGCCGCTGGCCGGGGTGCGGCGCGGGGCAGGCGTCCTCGCCTGCCGGCGGGGGCGCAGCAGAGGCGCGCAGCCCGGACGGCGGCGCCCCGCCCGGCTCGCACCACGGTTGGTTTCGCTCTAGCGCAGCAGGAGCCAAATGAGGACGGCCGCAGGAATTGCCGTCCAAATCACCTCATTGACCACCCTGGCGGCGCCCAGGGCGGGACGGGGGTGCAGCCAGCGGTAGGCGATCAGGCCCACCACGGCGGCCGTACAAGCGTATAAGACGATGTGGTAGAGGGCCGCCATCAGGGGTTCGATCCGGAGGCGGAATAGGTAAAGACGACCTGTAGATGCTGGCGCGGCAGCAGGTTGACCTCCTGGCGCCGAAAGCCGTAGCGCTGCTGCCAGACGGCCAGCGTGTAATGGCCCGGGGGCACATTCACCAGGCGAAACCGGCCCTGGCGCCCCGTGACGCCAAAGTAAGGATTGTCCACCACCCCGATATAGGCGTGCATCCACGCGTGGACATTGCACTCCACTGGAATCATCACTTCCGCCTGGGGAAACGTTTCCGTCACCGGGGCGGCGCCCGGCAACATGGAGATGTTCCACGGTGCGTTGCGGCGGGGCGCGGCATGGACGTTGTGGACCACGGAATCCCGGGAGGAGATTTCGAGCGCCTGACCAACCATGAGGCCCAGGACATGAGGATGAAACTGGCAGCCCTGCTGGACGAGTTTGGCGGGGCTGGAGGGCGGGTCGAAGCGCCAACCCTGCAGGCCCTTCGCGATGTAGACAAACGCCCAGCGCAGCGTGGCGTTGGGGTTGACCACCACGGCCTGATCGCGCACTTGCGCAGCGCCGGCGGGTGCGCAGCCGGGCGTGCCGCTCATGTCGAACACCGGCATCGCCGGTGGCGTGCCGGTAAACCGGACCACGCCGGTGATCGCGCCGACCGTGCTCATGTCCAGCGGCGTTGCCGGTTCGCGGTGCGCCACGGCTGGGGGCGAATGGCTGCAGCCCG
>JBOGKL010000021.1:0-2992 GCA_050745525.1 Terriglobales bacterium
TGGTCACCCATTACCAGGGCGACGTGGGGATGCCCATCAATAGCCTGCGGCTCACGCCGGACGGGCGTACCGTCGTCTATGCCCTAGGCAGCGAGACCAACGGCCAGGGCGAGGTCGCCGATCCGACCAGCAACGTGGTGCGTCCCGAGCAGCAGGTGTGGGCGGCGGACGCGGCGGGCGGCCCGCCGAGACTGCTGGGGACGATGAACTGCGGGTTCGAGGGGTGCGAGGACATCCAGATTTCACCCGACGGGCAGTGGGCCGTTTGGCCGGCGCGGGGGGCGCTGTGGCTGGCGCCGGTTTCCGGAGCCGAACCCGCACGGCAGTTGGCCTATATTCGGGGACATAACTCCGACCCGCAGTGGTCGCCCGACAGCAAATCCATTGCGTTCGTGAGCAACCGGGGCACACACGCGCTGATCGGCATCTACACGTTCGGCTCGCCCACGCTGCGCTACGCCGCCCCGAGCGTGTTCCGCGACATGATGCCGCGCTGGACGCCCGACGGCAAACAACTAACCTTCGTCCGGGTGCTGGGGACGAATGCCGGGGGATTTTTCATGGGGCGCAACCAGCCTTTCACCATTTGGGTGTGGGATGCGACGACGGGGCGGGCGCGGCAGATCTTCAACAGCGACGAGGGGCATGGGGCGTTGCAGAGCGGGATGCCGGGCGAGTGGGAATCCATGGAGTTTCAGTTCGCAGGGGACGGGCGCATCGTGTTCGCCGCGCAGGAGGACGGGTGGGTGCATCTGTACTCGATTCCGGCAAGCGGGGGAGAGGCGACACTGCTGACGCCGGGCGATTACTCGATTGCGCCGGCGCCTGCCACGCTCACCGATAACGGCACGACGCTGCTGTACGCCTCGAACGAAAACGACGTGGACCGGCGGCATGTCTGGCGCGTGAGCGTCAGCGGGGGGAGTCCGGTGGCGTTGACGCGCGGGGCTTCGATTGAGTGGACGCCGGTGGGGACCGGGGATAGCCGCCATGTCGTGTGCTTCGGCTCAACGGCCACGCAACCGGCCATGCCCTATGTGCTGAATGGGGCGGCGAGCGGGAAGCGGATGATCGCGGCGAGCGAGCTGCCGAGAGATTATCCGTCGAGCCAGATGGTCGTACCGCAGGATGTGACCTTTCATAGCGCCGATGGGCTGCTGATTCATGGGCAACTGTTTGTGCCCAAGGAACATAGCGGCAAATTGCCGGGGCTGGTGTTCATGCACGGCGGGCCGCCACGGCAGATGATGCTCGGGTTTCATCCCATGGACGCCTATAACTTCATGTACGCGGCCAACGAGTACTTCGCCGCGCATGGCTACGTGACGCTGTCGGTGAACTACCGGCTCAGCATTATGTATGGGGCCGCATTCCGCGAGCCCGCCAACGCCGGACCGCGGGGGGCATCGGAGTACCAGGACATCGTTGCCGGAGCCAAGTACCTGCAGGCGCTGCCCTACGTGGACGCGGAGAAGGTCGGGCTGTGGGGGGCGTCGTATGGAGGGTATTTGACGGCGCTGGGGCTGGCGCGCAACTCGGACATCTTTAAGGCCGGGGTGGACTACGCCGGCGTGCATGACTGGGGGCTGGGGTTGAGCCGGCTGCGGATGACGGCGGAGCAGCGCCGGGTGGCATTTGAGTCATCGCCGGTGGCCGCGATCGGGACGTGGCGGTCGCCCGTGCTGCTGATGCAGGCCGACGACGACCGGGACGTGAAGTTCGCACAGACGGTGGATTTGGTACATGTGCTGCGGGCTCACCACCTGCCGTATGAACTGATCGTGTTCCCCGACGGCATCCACGACTCGCTGCGCTGGCATAAGTGGCTGCGGAACTTCGATGCGACGGCGGAGTTTTTCGACCGGGTGCTGGTTAAGGGCGGACCGGTGCATACATATCCACCAGAATAGAAATGAGGACGGGATCATTAAATATGTAACCTAGAGTCCGGTATCGGCGTTGTAGGCGGTGTTCCCTTCCCCCCGGAAGGCCCGCATGGACACCGAAACGCCAGCTCCCAGTCCGGAATCAGGCAATCCGCAGGCTCACCCCGCGCGGCGGCGCGGGCGCGGCTGGATTTGGCTGATCATCATCGCCGCCGTGGCCTATGGCGGGTACCGATACCGGCAAATTGCACTGCCGCCGCCGCGGGCCGCCGCGGCTGGACCGGGCGGGCACGGAGGGGCCGCGAACGCCGCGGGCGCGGTCGTGCCGGTAGTGGCGGTCGCCGCCGCCCAGGGGAGCGTGCCGGTTTACCTGCGCGGGATCGGCACCGTGGCGCCGAACTTCACCGTGACCGTGCATCCGCTGGTGAGTGGCGAGATTGAGCACGTGTATTACCGGGAGGGGCAATTCGTGAAGCCCGGCGATCGGCTGGTGGATATTGATCCGCGCCCCTACCAGGCCGCGCTGGCCCAGGCCCAGGGGCAGCTCGAGCACGATACGGCTTTATATAAGGACGACGAGCTCGACTACCAACGCTATCTCTCGCTCTACCAGCAGAACATCGCAGCCAAGCAGCAGGTGGATTCACAACTGGCGCTGGTGAGCGAGTATCAGGGCGCCATGGCCGCCGACCAGGCGGCGATCAAGGCGGCGCAACTCAACGTCACCTACAGCCACATCACGGCGCCCATCGCCGGGCGCGTCGGCCTGCGGCTGGTGGACCTAGGGAACGTCGTGCAGGCAGGAGCGGCGACCAGTCTGGTGACGATCACCCAGGTGCAGCCGATTGCCGTGCTCTTCAACTTGCCGCAGGAGGATTTGGGACGGGTGTACCCGTTGCTGCTGGCGGGACGGCATCCGGAAGTGGATGTGTTCGACAGCAGCAATACGCGCAGGCTGGCAGCGGGGCGGCTGGAGACGATTGACAACACGATTGATCCGACCACGGGCACGTTCCGCTGCAAGGCGCTCTTTAACAACGCCGACAACGCGCTGTTCCCCAGCCAGTTCGTCAACGCGCGCATGCTGGTGGACAGCGATGCGGGGC
>JBOGKL010000022.1:0-11243 GCA_050745525.1 Terriglobales bacterium
GCCCCAAGGCGTACGCCGCGCGAGGACGAATGCGGCCCTTGAAGTAGTGGTGCAGAAATTCCGCCTTGTAGGTGGCCATGTCGACCTTGACCGGGCAATCGCCCTTGCATCCCTTACACGCCAGACAAAGGTCGAGCGCTTCCTTGACGTCGCCGTTGCGCCAACGGCCTTGGATCGGGCCCGACGCCTCGGCCATCTCCTGCAGCAGGCGAGCGCGGCCGCGAGTCGAATGCATCTCCTCGCGCGTCACCATGTAGCTGGGGCACATCACGCCTTCGCTGTGGCGCCGGCACACGCCCAAGCCCTGGCAGCGCAGCGTCGCGGCGGAGAAGCTGCCGTGATCGTCCGGAAACTGGAAGTGAGTTTCCGGCTGTGCGGGCCGGTAGCCGGCGCCCAGCCGGAGATAGGCGTCGAGCGGATACGGCCGCACCATCTTGCCCGGATTCATCTTTCCTTCCGGATCCCAAACGTCTTTAAATTCCTCCAGTCCCTTCACCAGCTCGTGGCCGAGCATCTTGGGCAGCAGCTCGGCGCGCACCTGTCCGTCGCCGTGCTCGCCGGAAAGCGATCCGCCGAAGCTGACCACGAGATCGGCCGCTTCTTCCATAAAGCGGCGGAACTGGCGGATGCCGTCTGCCGTGCGCAAATTGAAGTCCAGCCGCAGATGCAAACACGCCTGCCCGAAATGGCCAAACAAGGACCCGCGGTATTCGAACTTGTTGATCAGCTTGCGCAACGCGCGCAAGTAATCACCAAGCGCTTCCGGCGGCACGGCCGAGTCTTCCCATCCCGCCCAGGCGATCTTGCCTTCCGGCATATAGCTGGTCACGCCCACGCCGCCCTCGCGCAACTTCCAGACCTGGCGTGTCTGCTGCGGGTCGGTGTAACGCCGCATTGCCGGCGGATGCGGCTGGCGCGCCAGCCGCTTCATGGCGGCGCGCGCCTGCGCCTCGGCCTCGCTCATGCGGTCGGCCCCAAACTCCACCAGCAGCCATCCCTCGCCTTCGGGCAGCAGAGCGATCCCCGGCTTGTGTTCATGCCGGCCGCGGTAGTAGCGCAGCAATTCGTCGTCAAACCCCTCCAGCCCGATGGGCCCGAATTCCAGGATTTGGCAGACATGATCGCCCGCCGCATACACGTCTTCATAGCCCAGAACCAGCAAAGGACGCGCCCGGGGCGAGTGCATCAGCCTCAGCTTGGCGCCGAGCACGATCGCGCACGTGGATTCGCTCCCCACCAGCGCCCGCGCCACATTGAAGCCCTGCTCGGGGAGCAGTTGATCGAGGTTGTACCCGGACACGCGACGCGGAATGTTCGGGTAGCGCTCGCGCACCAGCGCACCATAGCGATCGCGGATGGATCGCAGCGCCGCGAAAATCTCCCCCTTGCGCCCGCCCCGCGCGATCATCCGCGCCAGCTCCGCCTCGTTCATTCGCCCGCCGACGCGCAGGCGCGTGCCGTCGTAGAGCAGCACGTCCAACTCCTCGACGTTATCCACGGTCTTGCCGCCCAGCACCGAATGCACGCCGCAGGAGTTGTTGCCGATCATGCCGCCCAACGTGCAGCGGTTATGCGTGGCCGGATCGGGAGCGAAGGTCAGGTGGTGCCGCTCGGCCGGCTCGCGCAGGTCGTCGAGCACGCATCCCGGCTCAACCCGCGCCCAGCGCTGGTGCGGATGCAGCTCGCGCACGCGGTTCAGATGGCGCGAGCAATCGAACACCACGGCGAAATTGCAGGTCTGTCCGGCCAGGCCCGTTCCCCCGCCGCGCATAAAGACAGGGGCGCCGTGGTGCCGGCACACCTCGACCGCGCGCACGATCTCCTCCACCGAGCGCGGCTCGACCACTCCGAGCGGAACCTGCCGGTAGATCGAGCCGTCGAGCGCATAGAGCGCCCGCCCTCCGGCGTCGAAGCGCACCGCGCCGCGCAACGTTCCCCGCAGGTCCCGCCCCAGCGCCGCGGTATTGACCTGCGCGGGCTCCGGCGCGGCCCTCAGGATCGGCAATGCGGCCATTTTCAGGCCTTCAGATCGCGCACCTTGTCCCGGAACAGCGTGAGCGCTATGCGCCCGCGGTTGGGCTCTCCGCGCGCCAGCGCCTCGGCCAGGTGCAGTCCCTGCTTGGGCGTGGCTTCGGCCGGCATGGGCGGCTCGAACTGATCGGTCACGCACTCCACCAGGTGCGGCTTGGGCGAGCGCAGCGCCTGCTGCAGTACGCCACGAAGCTGCCGCGGGTCCTCCACCGTCGTGCCCAAGCCGCCGCAGGCGCGGGCGAAGGCGGCGAAGTCAATCGGGTGCAGCTCGCACTGATACTCGGGATTCCCCAGAAATACCATCTGCTCCCATTTGATCTGCCCCAGCGTGTTGTTTTTGATCAGCACCACGGTGAGAGGAAGTTTGTACTTCACCGCGGTGGCAAACTCACCCATCAACATGGTGAAGGCGCCGTCGCCGACGAAGGCGATCGTGCGCCGGTGGGGAAAGGCCACCGCCCCGGCCACGCCGTAAGGAAGTCCCGGCGCCATGGTGGCCAGGTTCCCCGCCATGGCCCACTTCTGCTGGTCGCGGATGATGAAATGGCGCGCCATCCAGGTGGTGACCGTTCCGCAGTCGCAGGAGATCACCGCATCGCGCGGGGCGAGTTCGGACAGCGTCCGCGCCACCACCTCCGGCTTCATCGGTTTTTCCATGCTGCTGGCGCGCTCGTCCATGAGCCGGTTCCACTCGCGCATGCGCTTTTGCGTGGTCTTCAGGAATTTGCCGTCATGCCGCTTCAGCCTCGGCAGCAGCTTCTCCAGCGTGGCCGCGCTGTCGCCCACCAGTCCCACGCTCATGGGATAGCGCAAGCCGATGCGCTCCGGCCGAAGGTCAAGTTGAATCCCGGGGACGTCTTCTTTCTTCTCCGGCAGCCATTGCATGTAGGGAAACGAACTGCCGATCATGAAGAAGGTGTCGCATTCCTCCATGGCCTTTTGCGCCGGCAAGGTCCCGATCAAACCCAACCCGCCGGCGTTGAGCGGATGATCATCGGGAATCGCTGCCTTTCCCAGCAGCGCCTTCACGATGGGCGCGCCCAGCCGCTCGCCCGTGGCGATCAATTCGGCGCGCGCATGCACCGCGACGGCGCCGGCCAGGATGGCGATCTTTTTGCCGCGGTTGAGTGCTTCCGCCGCACGGTCCAGATCGGAATCACAAGGCACGGTCACGTAACGGCTGCGCGCAGCTGAGGTCACCGTGCGCGCCGGCCGTTGTGGTGAGAGCTTCTCTTTGGCTGGCTCGTCCTGAATGTCCACCGGGATGTTAATGTGCGCCACCGTGGCCTTGCTGATCGCATGACGGCAGGCCAAATCGGTGACACTTTCGGCCTGGTTGGCATTGATGATGGCTTCGTTGTACTCGGCCACGTCCGCGAACAGGCGCACGAGGTTGACCTCTTGCTGGTAATGCGTGCCTTTTAGATCCGAGTAGGTTTGCCCGGTGATCGCGAGCACACCGGCGCGGTCCAGCTTGGCGTCGTACAGTCCGTTGAGGAGGTGAATGGCTCCGGGACCGGAGGTGGCGATGCACACCCCCAGCTTGCCCGTGTATTTGTAATGGGCGCTGGCCATGAACGCGGCCGCTTCCTCGTGCCGTACCTGGATGAAGCGGATGTCGTGTTCGTGCTGCCGCAGGGCCTCGAACATGCCGTTGATGCCGTCGCCGGGCAGGCCGAAGATGGTGTCCACGCCCCAATCGAGCAGCGTGTCCACGATGACGTCAGAGATGGTGCGCGCCTTGCGCCCGCGGAACAGGACTGGAAGAGCGGACATGTCTGCTGCGAACCGCCGATTACGAGCCGGGTTGCATGGGCAGAGAAAGAGGATTGCTTTTTTACAATAAAGCATGCTAGTCTCTACCTGAAGAGTTAGCCGTGACAAGAGAGAACGGGAATAAGGGGGCCTCGCAGCGTGTGCAAGGCCTGTTGCTGGCGCAATTCATCGAGCCCGCCCGGCGGCGCCGTCAAGGGACCGTTCGCGTTGTGGCCGGCGATATAGTGCGATCCCTGCAGCTTCGCAACTGCACGCCGCTGGTATGCACGGCGATGCAAGCGCAACGGTTTTTGCGGCAGAACCAGCTCGAAGTGGTCAAAGTCGAAGGGCCGCCATCGGGCCAGAGCACAACCGTGGCGGTTACATACCGGGTGGGTGATAGCGCGCGTGGCGGGGATTTGTTCCACGGATTGCGCGGGATATTGCGCGAAGCATTTGCGACGGAGGGCGGGGGCGAGAAGGCACTGAAGCGCGATCGAGAGCGTTTTGACCGGAACCAACCGTGATGACCCGCGTCTACTGGGACACGATGCTGTTCATCTATTGGATGGAGGACAACCGTGAGTTGCAGTCGCGGGTGGAAGCCATTTACGAAAGCATGCGGAACCGGGGGCACCGGCTGTGTGCCAGCTTGTTTACCGCCTGTGAAGTCATGGTGTACCCGTGCCGCCGCGATGACTCTGCCGCGGCCCGGCGCATCGAGGAGTTTTTTGCCTCGCCGGAAGTCGAGATGCTCCCGCTCACACCCGCGGTGATCCCGCGTTATGGGCATTTGCGTGCTGGCGCCTCTGTGGGCGCGATGGACGCTCTCCATCTGGCGATTGCGGCAGCCGCGAGCGTGAATCTTTTCCTGACCAACGACCGGCGCCTGCACCGTCTCAAGATCCCCGGCATTGACTTCATTGCCGGGCTGGACGTGCCCTTCTACTGAGCGGCGCTATTTTTTGGCGAAGTGCTGGGTGTTGATTTCGGCGAAGTTATCCCACTTCTGCGGCAGATCCTCGCGCGCGAATATCGCCGACACCGGACAGACCGGCACGCACGCCCCGCAGTCAATGCATTCCTGCGGGTCAATGTAGAGCTGCGTCTCGGGCGCGAAATCGCCTTCATCTTTGCGCGGATGAATGCAATCCACCGGGCAGGCATCCACACAAGCGGTGTCTTTGACGTTGATGCACGGTTCTGCAATCACGTAAGCCATACTTCCCCATTATGCCTTTCCCCGCTCAGGCCCCGCAGTGTACCTCTGCCTCGCCGCCGCTCGAGCGGTAATGCAGCACCACCAGCTCCAGGTCGGTTTGCGCCTCAATCGAGTGCGACTGGTTCGCCTTGAGGTCCACGACCACGCCCGGCAGCAGCGCCGTGGGCTTGCCCTCGACGAGAAAGCGTCCGCTGCCCTGCACCACCACGGCGGCCACATCTACGTTGCTGGCGTGCGTGGGCACAGCGCCGCCGGCGTGAATGGAAAGCCTCACCGCCTCCACGCCTGCGCGCTGAAAAATGATTTCCTTGCGAATCGGGGATACCGCCGTTGCCATTTCTTGGCCTCCTGTATCCCAGTGTCGCCGCACGCACACATCTCTGCCGTGACTTCCATCACGCCGCCCGCTCGTGCGCGGGTCGCCCCGGACATCAGTGCAGCGGCAGCCGGAGAATCATCCGGATAAAGATGGCCGGATACACGCCCACCCATACGAGCGCGACCAGCAGCACGCCCAAAACCCAGGCGCCGGTGCGGGCCAGAGGCAGCGCCAGCGGGCCGTCCGCGGCCGGCGCGGCCGGCGCATCGCTGTAGAGGGCGAGCACGATGCGCAAGTAGTAATACAATCCGATCACGCTGGTGATGATCAGCACCAGCAGCAGCATCCAGAGCGAGGAGGCCGCACCGGCCGCGACGATGTAGAACTTGGCCAGAAACCCTGCCGTGAGCGGAATCCCGGCCAGCGAAAGCAGCATCGCCGTAAACACCAGCGCCAGCCACGGCCGTCTCCAGAACATCCCCCGGTAATCCTCAATGCCGTCAGGTTCGCCCTGGCTTGTGCTCAAAGCCGCGATGATTCCGAACGCGCCCAGCGTCGTGATGAAGTACGCCAGAAAATAGAAACCCACCGCGGCGGCGGCCATCGTGGCCGAGCGGCTGGCGGCCTCCAACGCCACCAGGATGTAACCCATGTGAGCAATGGAGGAATACGCCAGCACGCGCTTCACATTGCTCTGCCGCAGGGCGAGCAAGTTGCCGCCCACCATCGAAGCGACGGCCAGAATTGTCAGCAGCAGAAACAGCCGGCCCGAAGGAGCTCCGCTCGTCTCAAAGAAAAAGCGCAGCAGCACGGCAAAGATGCCGGCCTTCGAGGCGGTCGCGATAAAGGCCGTCACCGGCGCGGGCGCCCCCTGATACACGTCCGGCGTCCAGAGATGGAACGGAACCAAGCCCAGTTTGAATCCGATGCCCACCAGAATCAGTCCCACCCCTGGCAACACCAGCACGGTGCTGGCGCCGGGAAGCGCCCCTGCCAACCCGGCAAACGACATCGTACCCGTGGCCGCGTAGACCAGCGCCATGCCGAACAGCAGAAACGCGGCCGACGACGCCGCCAGCACCAGGTACTTGATCGCCGCCTCGAGAGGCAGCGGACGTCCCTGCGGGTACGCGTTGAGCCCGTAGAGGCTGATGCTCAGAACTTCCAGGCTCAGGAAGAACGAGACGAAGTCACTGCTGGCGGCCAGCACCGCCGCCCCGAGAGCGGCGATCAGCAGCAGGACATAGAACTCCTCGTGGCGCTTTTCCAGCTTTTCCAGATAGTCATACGCAAACAGCGCCACCACGAACGCGGCGCCGGCCACCAGGCCGATGAAGAACAACGCATAGCCGTCCATGCGCACCAGCGGCGTCACGCTGACCGGCGCCACATGAGAGGCGGGCCACAGCAGCCAGATCGTGATCGCCAGGCCGATGAGCGTGATCGCCAGCGTCAGCTTGTGGGAGCGGTGGATGCCTATGGCAACCATGGCCACCACAGCGGTCGCGGTGAGCGCGATCAGAGGCCAGAGAGCGGTCCATTGGGCGGCGGTAAAGCTCATCGCCCCGCCTCCGCGCCGGCCCGCGCCGGGACGCTATCGGCCGCGGCGGCCACGGCCGGTCGTGCCGGTTCCAGCATTTGCTCGATGCGGGTGAGGCTGGACGAGGCCGCATTGAACACCGGCTGCGGATACAGCCCCAGCCAGAGCAGAACCGCCATCATCGGCACCAGCGCCAGCGCCTCACGCCGCCGCATGTCCGGAAACTGCCAATTGTGCCGGTTCGGCCCCTGGAACGCTTGCTGCACCATCTCGACGCCATAGAACGTGGACACAAGGATGCCGATGGCACCGGCGATTGCCAACCCCACGCTTACGTGAAACACGCCGAGGAGGATCAGGAACTCGGCTACGAAGTTACCCAGCCCCGGCAATCCGACCGCCGCCATGGCGAAAAATTGCCCGCTGCCGCTGATGCGCGGCACCACCGCCCACAGTCCGTTCATGCGGTGCATCTCGAACGTATGCAACCGCTCGTGCAGTTGGCCGGCCAGAACGAACAGGGCCCCGGTCGAGAAGCCGTGGCACAGCATCTCCAACACGACGCCTTCCAGCGCCCAGTGCGCGGCTTCGCTGCCCGCGCCGGCGACGGCGGCGGCGAACACCCCGAGCAGGACAAAGCCCATGTGGCTGACGCTGGTATAGGCGACCAGACGCTTCAGGTTGGTCTGGCCGTAGGCGAGCAGCGCCCCGTAAATGATGCCGATGGCGGCCAGAACCATGGCCCAGGGCGCAAACGTGCGCGAGGCGGAGGGAAACAGCGGCAGCACGAAGCGCAGCAGGCCGTAGGCGCCGGTCTTCAGCATCAGCCCGGCCAGCAGCAGGCTGCCCGAGGTCGAGGCCTCGGTATGCGCGTCCGGCAGCCAGGTATGGAAAGGAAACATCGGCAGCTTGACTGAGAAGGCGGCAAAGAAGCCGAGCAGGATCCAGAGCGCCACCGTGGGCGAAAGCTGCGTGTGCAGCAAGGCCGTGTACTCGAAGGTGTAGACGCCGGTCGAGGCGTGGTGCGCAAACACCAGCGCCAGAATGGCGATCAGCATCAACAAGCCGCTGATTTGGGTGAAGAGGAAGAACTTCACCGCCGCGTACCGGCGCCGCTCGTGTCCCCAGATGGCGATGAGGAAAAACATCGGCACCAGCATCAGTTCCCAGGCGAAATAGAACAGGAACAGATCCATCGCCAGGAAAACGCCCGTGATGCCCGCCAGCAGCCAGCACAGGTTGAGATGGAAGAAGCCGACGCCGGTTTTGATCTCGCTCCACGAGGCCAGCACCCCGATCATGCCCAGCGCGAAGGTGAGCATCAGCAGCAGCAGGCTCAGTCCGTCCAGGGCGAGATGAAAGTGAATGCCAAACTGCGGGATCCAGTTCGCGTTCACCTCGCGCAGCCAGGCGCCACGCAACGCCCCTTGCAACTGGCCCGGGCCCGAGCGGATCCAGATTTGCAGGGTTAGGAAAAAGTCTGCGGCGATGCCGATCAGCGCGATCCAGCGCGGCGCGTTGGGCGACCATTCCGCGCCACGCCGTCCGCTCCAGGCGGCGAGGCCCCCGGCGGCGCCCAGGATGATCAATAGCCAGACCAGGATCATGCCAGCACCACCACCATCAGCAGAATGGCGCCGGCCGCGATCCAGGCGGCATAGCGGCGCACGTGACCCGACTCGGTGGGGCTGAGCCAGCCGTAGAAGGTATGGCACAGCCAGGCGATGCCGGCATAAATGCGGTCAACCACGTCGTGGCGGCCGGCCCGCGCCAGCGCGATGGTGGGGATCACGAACATGTGGTCATAGAGCCAGTCCATGCCCCAGTCGGTGTACCAGAAGTGGTGCAAAAGCTGCGGGAACTCGTTCGCCATCAGCGTATCGGTGAGCGCCCGCTTCTGCAGATAGAAAAGATAAATGATGTAGACGCCGACGAAGAACGCGGCCGCGGCGATGGCTTCGGAAGTGATTTCGCCCATGCCGCGCTCGCCAACCGTGCCCAATACGGGCAACGCTGAGGCCAGAAAATGCGTCAGCCGCTCCCCGCCGCCGAAGGCCGCCGGTAAATCGAAAAAGCCCGCCAGCATCGAAAGAAACGCCAGGATGATCATCGGCCACTGCACCGTCCAGCGCGGCCAACGCGACGGGTGCAGCTTTTCCTCGCCGTAGAAGGCGACCAGGATCAGGCGCGAGATGTACAGCGCCGTCAGAAAGGCGCCGATCATGGCGCCCACCCACAGCCAGGTGTGGCCCAGCGGGCTGCTGTCGGCCCGCCACATGATCATCCCCTTGCTGTAGAAGCCGGCGCTGATCAGCGGCAACCCGGCCAGGGAGGCGCCGGCGAACACAAAGCACCAGAACGCCAGCGGCAGCTTGTGGCGCAGCCCGCCCATCTTGAAGATGTTGTGCTCATCGTGCAGCGCCTCGATGACCACCCCAGAGGCAAGAAACAGCAGCGCCTTGAAGAAGGCGTGGCTGACCAGATGGAAGATCGCCGCCGACCACGCCCCCACCCCCAGGGCCACGAACATGTAGCCGATCTGGCTCACGGTCGAGTACGCCAGGATGCGCTTGATGTCGGTCTGCGTGAGCGCGGCGCAACCGGCCAGCAGCAGCGTGGCGAAACCAATGGCCGCGACCGCGATCATCGCCGCCGGCGCCAGTTCATAGAGCACATGGGTGCGGGCGATCAGATACACCCCTGCGGTGACCATGGTGGCGGCGTGAATCAGCGCGCTCGTCGGCGTCGGACCGGCCATGGCGTCGGGCAGCCAGGTTTGCAGCGGCAGTTGCGCCGATTTGCCCACCGCCCCGCCCAGCAGCAAAATCGCCGCCCACTCGGCCGCCGCCGCGCCCACGTGCCAGTGCCGCTGCGCCGCCTGCATCAGTGCCTGGATGTTCAGCGTCCCCAAGCGGTTGAACAATAGAAATATGCCCAGGATGAACGCCGTATCGCCGGCGCGGGTGACGATGAACGCCTTGCGTCCCGCGCGCCCGTTGGCCTCATCGCCATACCAGAACCCAATGAGCAGGTAACTGCACAGCCCCACGCCCTCCCACCCCAGCAAGAGCAGCAGCAGGTTGTTGGCCAGCGTGAGCGTGACCATGGAGGCCACGAAGAGGTTCATGTAGGCGAAAAAGCGCTCGTACCCCTCGCTGTGCTCCATGTGCTCGGTCGAGTACACATGAATCAGGAAGCTGACGAAGGTGACCACCAGCGTCATCACCACCGCGAGCGCGTCCAGGTACAGCCCCATGTTCACGTGGAAGCTGCCCACCGCGATCCAGTGCCAGACCGTCTGGTCATAGGCGGCGCCGCCGCTGCCCACGAACGCCAGCCCGATCCAGAGCGAAATGACGAAGGACGCGAAGATGGACAGCGACCCCAGCCAGGCCGCCGCGCGCTTGCCCAGTTGCCGCCCCCAGACCATGAGCACGAAGGCGGAGGCGAAGGGAATAACCGGCTCCAGCCACAGCGCGCCGTAAATGCCCGGATGCGGTGTCATCGCGTCATCCCTTCATCCGGCTCGCCTGATCGGCATCCACGCTCTGGGTTTGATGGTGCAGTTGCAGCAGGAGCGCCAGGCCCACGGCCACCTCGGCGGCGGCCACGGCCAGAATGAACAGGAACATCACCTGCCCGTCGGGCTGGTTCCAGCCCGAGGCGGCGGCGATGAAGGCGAGGCCCGCGGCGTTCAACATGACTTCGATGGACAGCAGGATCATGAGTAGGTTGCGGCGCGCCAGTACGCCCACCAGCCCCAGGGCGAACAGCACCGCCGCCAGCAGTAAGCCCATGTGCGTCATCGCACCGCCGTCCTGTCCTTTTCCGCTTCGGCGGTATAGGCCTGGCGCCGGCCGACGCTCGAGCCTATGTGGTAGGCGGCGATCACGCCGCCCATCAGCAGCATCGAGGCCAACTCGACGCCGAGAATATACGTGCTCATCAGCGAAAGGCCCACCGCGCGCGGACCCACCATATGCACGCCGGTCGGCGGCGGCGCGCCGCGCAAGAGCGTCCAGAAAAATACGGCCAGCACCAGAGCGCCCAGCACCGACGGCCCCACCCAGGCGCGGCCCGGCTGCCAGGCCCGCTCCTGGCGCGTCGCCGCTTCGCCCAGGTTCAGCATCATGGTCACGAAGACGAACAGCACCATGATCGCGCCCGCGTAGATGATGACCTCGAGTGCCGCGGCGAACGGTGCGCCGAGCGCGTAGAACACCACGGCAACGGCCAGGAGCGAGACGATCAGGTACAACAGCGCATGCACCGCGTTGCTGCGCGTGATCACCAGTACCGTGGCGATGACCGCGATCGCACCCGACAGGTCGATCAGGGCGTTCAGCGCGGTGGCACTCACGGCAGCAGCGTCCTGA
>JBOGKL010000023.1:0-5150 GCA_050745525.1 Terriglobales bacterium
GCCAGGGAATGGCATGGATCAAGACCTGCACCCGGCGCTTGCGGCGGACATCGTAAATCGTCCCTTGCTCGTGCACGGTGATGCCGGCGCGACTGGCCGCCTCCAGGTTCAGGGGCTGCGGCCCGGAGGGCGGCCCATCCGGCGTGAAGGGGAAGCGCTCGGACATCTCGGCGGCGCTGCGCCCGACGGTGGTTTCACTGCGGGCTTCGAACATGGCCTGCGCGGCGGCGTTCATCGAGCGCACGCGGAAATCAGGGCCGAAAATCACCACCGCATCGCTGATGTTGCCCAGCACCGCCGCAAGCTGCTGCGCGCCGCGGGCGACCCGGTGCCGGCTGCGGCGGTGCAGCTCCATAAGCACCACCACAAAAGCACCCACGATCAGAAGGATGATTTCTCTCACCACGGTCTGATGGGGGTGCGGCACCGGCGGGGGCAAGAACCAAATGCCGTAGGCCGCGCTTCCGGCCACGCTGAGCAACACCGCGCCCAGACCTGCCTCCAGCCCAAAGACCGCCTCCACGATCACAATGCCGGGCAAGTACACCAACAGCGAGACGGCGTGCTCGGGGCGGATCCAAATGAGGATGACGGTGGCGGCGAAAGAAATACCGATCACCGCCAGCACGATCCCAATGGTGCGTAGCGCTCGCATGCCGCCCCCATCTGTAAGATGCCCGGCGGGAGCGCGCCACTACATCGGCAGGCTACGAGGATAGACCTTTTCGGCCTGGTCGCGGGCGTGATACGAGCTGCGCACCAGGGGACCTGCTTCGACGTGGCCAAAGCCCATGGCCAGCGCCTTTTCTCTCAGGCCGGCGAACTCGGCCGGCGTGTACATCCGCTTCACCGGCAGATGATCGCGCGAGGGGCGCAGATACTGGCCCAAGGTCAGAATGTCGCATCCGGTTGCGGCCAGCTTTTCCAGCGCGGCCAGCAGCTGCGGCTCGGTTTCGCCCAGTCCCAACATCAGCCCGCTTTTGCTCAGTGTGCCGGGGGCGAAGCGCTTGACGTTGCGGAGCAGCTCGAGCGAGCGGTCAAATTTTGCCCCCGGCCGCACGAAGCGGTAGAGCTCGGGAACGGTCTCGGTGTTGTGGTTGAGGATCTGCGGACCGGCGGCCAGCACGATGCGCAGCGCGGCCTCGCTGCCGCGAAAATCCGGAATCAGCGCCTCCACCGAACACCCGGGCACGCGCTCGTGGATGGTGGCGATGGTTTCGGCGAAGACGCGGGCGCCGCCGAGATTGTCGTCGTCGCGGTCCACCGAGGTGATCACCGCGTGTTGTAATTGCAGGCGCTCGACGGCCTCGGCCACCCGCCGCGGCTCGTCGGTGTCCAAGGGCAGCGGCCGGCCCTTGGGCACCGCGCAAAAACCGCAGCGGCGGGTGCAGATGTTGCCCAGGATCATGAACGTGGCCGTGCCCTGGTTCCAGCAGTCGCCAATGTTGGGGCAGCGCGCCGACTCGCACACGGTGTGCAGCTCGAGCCGGCGGGCCAAGCCCTTCAGGTGCAGGTAGTTCTCCCCGCCCGGCAGCCGCACCCGCAGCCAATCCGGCCGCGACGCCCGCGGCGGCGCCGCCGGCTCAATCTGGATTAGGGTGTCCATCGTATGCTGGTTTCATTTTATCGCTTTGAGCCGGTTGCATTGAACGTCAAGATTCGGCTCTATACTGCTCTCAGAGGTACTCGCGTGAGCGACGAGGGGTTGCGGGAACGTGTGCGGTGGTTCGCCAGCCAGGTCGGGCTGGAGGTGTTTTTTGTTGCCCCAGGAGAACTGGAGCCGGGCTCGGCTCTGGGCGCGGTGTTCACGCTCGAGGACTACGACTCGTCGCTATCGCCGATGGACGCGCACACGAGCGATACGCAACTGCGCGAGATGGTCGAGCGCGCGCGGTGCGAGCTGGCGGCGCGCTGCGGCTGCGAAATTGTCCACGACGGCGCCGGCGTTTTCCGCTGCCTCACCCACGCGGTCGAATGCGACACCGGGGAGGAGCAGGATCCGGTGATCCGCCAGACGCTGCGCTGGACCGCCGCCTGCCCCATCGGCGGCATTGCCCAGGCTTTTCACCTGCTCGGCCACCCGCCGCCGGAGAGCAAATCATGAGGACCCCTGTGTCGGCCTCCCCTGGCCGTTCCCGTTTCGCCGTGCTGGCGCTCGCCGCCGCGGTCGTCTTTGCCCTTGCGCCCCGCGCCCACGCGCAGAAAGCTCTGCAACGGCTGCAACGAGCCGCCGCCGTGTTCCGCGAGATCATGAACGCCCCCGACGGCGGCGTTCCCGACGTCATCCTCGAGCACACGCAGTGCGTGATGATCGTGCCCGGCTACAAGCGCGCCGGCTTTGGCTTCGGCGGAGCGCTGGGCCGCGGCGTCGTCACCTGCCGCGTGGCCGCGCACGCGGGGCATCCGGCGGGCTGGTCGGCGCCGCTGTTTGTGAGCCTGGGCGGGGTCAGCTTCGGACTGCAGATCGGCGCCCAGGAGAGCGATGTGGTCATGCTGATCATGAACCGCAATGGCGAGAACCATCTGCTGCGCGACAAGTTCACCCTGGGCGGTGACATGGCCGCCACCGCCGGCCCGGTCGGACGCGAAGCCGACGCCCAGACCGACCTCAGCATGCACGCCAAAATGCTCGCCTATTCGCGCAGCCGCGGCCTGTTCGGCGGCATCACCATCAAGGGCGGCGTCATCAAGCAGGATCACGACAGCAACAAGTGGCTCTATAAGAACGCCACCGCGCTGCAGATCCTTGATGGCCACGTCGCCCGCCCGGCCGCGGCCCAAAGCCTTATCGCCGAGCTCAATCACCGCGGCGACTAATACCTAGAACAAAATCTCGGCCACTAGCTGCACATTGCGCGGGCCACCATCGCCGAAGTAGGGATTCGAGGCATCGGGCGTGCTGGTCAGCTGGAAGCCCGATCCATACGTCGTCGAGGGCGAGGCGAAGTTGGGATGGTTGAAGGCGTTGAAGAACTCCGCCCGCAGGCGCAGCGAGCGGTCGCCGCCGATGGAGGTGAGCTTCACCAGCGACAGATCGAAGTTGTTCAGGCCCGGACCATAGAAGGTATTGCGCCCCAGGTTGCCGTAGGTTCCCGCCGCCGGTAACGCGAACGCGGCCGGGTTCAGGTAGGAGCCGGTCGGGTTGAACGGCAGGTAGGGGTTGCCGACCAGATTGGGGCGATCGCGGAACTCGCCGGTTCCGGAGTTGTCGCTCGACAGCATCACCGTGAACGGTGTGCCGGTGGAAAACGAGGTGATGCCGTTGAGACTCCAGCCATGTAGCAGCGTGCGCCCCCAGCCGCTGGCCGCGCCGGGCACGGGCAGTTGATAGGAGTAGGTCAGGCTTAAGTGCTGCCGGCCGTCAAAGTTCGAGGGGCCGTAGTCACGCGCCAGGTCGCGGCTGTCTTCGGGCAAGCCGCCGCTGTAGCCGCCCGCGCCCGAGCTGTCGTCGAGCGACTTCGACCAGGTGTACGAGGCTTGCAAATTGAAGCCGGCTGCATCGTTCAAGCGTGCCGACACCTGCAGGCTGTTGTAGTTGGAAGCCGCCACCGGCGTGATCATGTTGATGACGCGGTATTGGGGATACGTGCCGGCATACGGACGCCGGGCCTGCTCGGCCGCCGTCCCGGCGGATCCGGGCGTGGGCTGATTAATGTCCAGCACCACGGGAAGATTGGTTCCCTGGCTGCCGTAGTAGGCCGCGTTGAGCGAGAAATGGGACCCGAGTTGCTGCTCGAGGGCCAGGTGATACACCTGCACTCGCGGGTCGGGAAACTTCTGCGTGACCGCGAACAAATCAAACGGCGGCTGCGGCGCGGCGCTGCCGAAGATCGCCACCCCGGGGCCGAACGGGATCGGCGCCGAAGGCGTCACCGAATCAATGGCGCTCGAACCGAGCGGGTTGTACATTGGGCCGGCCACCACGGAGTTGGAGGTGGTGTCGTCCATGTATTGATCGAGGGATGCGGGATCGTAGTAGAGGCCCCAGCCGGCCTTCCAGATGCGTCCCCTGCCCCAATTCCAAGCCAGACCGGCGCGCGGTGCGAAGTCCCACGGATTAGGCTGATAGAGCGTGGCCAACCCTCCGGCGCCTAACGGCAGCAAACCTTGGCCGGGAACGAAGTTGCTGAGATGGCCTTCGGTTTCATAGGGCACGCCGAAGCGGTCATAGCGCAGACCGAAGGTAAGCTGCACGCTGGAGCTGGCCTGCCACTGATCCTGCACGAACGCGCCTACGCGCTTCTGCCGCGCGTAACGCTGCGAGTTGCCGCGGGCAATGGCGGTGGCGCCCGGCGCCGGCAAGCCGGCCAGCAGATCCACCAGTGAGGCCACGCCAAAGTTGGGCGAAAGCGAGTTTCCCAACTGCGAGCCGTTGAACACCAGCAGCCCGCGGAAGCCGTTGTCGGTGTAGGCGTTCTCCTGCACCGCAGTCCATTCGCCGCCGAAGCTCCACTGCTGCGCGCCGGCCACATGTTGCGCCTGCGCCGCAAAATCGTACACGTCGCTCACCCGCCCGCGCGGCAGGCTGGGCGTCGTGCCCAAGCTCTCGTAGTAGCCGGGCGCGATGTCAATCTCCGGCATGCCGGTGTCGGCCGCCGAAGCCCCGGTGTTGAGACCGATGCTGGACGGATCAAAGCCAATGTCGCCGGGAAACGACAGCTCGAGATAGCGCGAGTAACCGGCATGCGCGGTTTCGGTCCAATCGGACGATCCGCTGCGCGACCACTGCGCCGACAGCAACTGCACGCGCGTGGGCACCAGCGAGCTGTAGGCGGGCAGGCGCGAGCCGCCGCCTTCGCCCAAATGCCCCTCGGGAAACGCCTGGTGATTGTCGCCCAGCACATAGGTCAGGGCCAACTTCGCCCGCGCGCCCAGCGGGTGATCGCCCTTGAGGATCATGGTGTTGCCGTTGTTCAGGCCGAGCACGGAAAAGCTGAGCGGACCGGTGCCGAGCGCCGCCGGATACTGCTTCAGAATCGCCAATCCCAGGGGATTGACGCTGCGTCCCGATTGTTCGACCAGCGAGCTGGCGGTCGCGATATCCTGCGCCGCCGGCAGGACCGAGGCATAGGTGACGCCCACGGCTTCGCGCTGCGCCTCCACCGAGGCAAACGCGTGCCCGCCCAGCAGCGGGCCGCCCACGGTGAATC
>JBOGKL010000024.1:0-8166 GCA_050745525.1 Terriglobales bacterium
CCCCGGCCGCGGGAATGGCGGCGGCGGTGGCCGCCAGCGTGAGCGCGCGCCCGCGCCCGGCGGCCTCGATCTGCCCGCTGGCGGAGCGCCAGCGCGAGGCCTTGCGCAGCAGATGGTGGATGGCGCGCAGGCTGCTTCCCTCAAACAGTTCTTCCAGACGCTGCGGCGCCGGTTGGGCGAACATGCGCGCCACCGCCGGATTCACCCGCTCGACGTGCAGGTTGCGGTCGAGCGATAACACCGCCGAGGGCGTGTTCTCCAGCAGCGCCTCGGTGTAGCGGCGCCGTTCCTCGAGCTCGTGCCGCGAGGCTTCGATCTGGCTGCGGTTGGTCTCCAGCTCGGCCGCCATGCGATTGAAGGAGTCCACCAGTTGGCCGATCTCGTCCTTCGCGCCCGCCGATCCGCGTACGCGGTAGCCCAGGTTGCCGCGCGAGATCTCCTGCGTGGCAGCGGCCAGCGCCGCCACCGGTACCGTCACTTGTCGCGACAGCAGCAGCGCCATCCAGGTGGCGCCGAACAATACCGCCAGCGTCAGCAGCAGCAGGTACCCGGTGTACAGCAGGCGCAGCGATTTGCGCTCCAGTGCCAGGCGGTCATAGCGGTCGCGGTCGCGCCCGAGCTGGGCGATCTGCGCGGTGATCGCCGCCGGGATCGGCAGCCCCACTTCCACCGTGGCTCCTTGAGCGAGCGGAGCCTCGGCCAGCATGTAGCCGTGCCCTTGCCACTCGACCTGATTCCTCCGCGGCATCGCCGCCGTGGCCACATAACCGGACGGAAGCTGAAAGCTCTCCAGCAGCCGTCCATGCGCGTCGCGCACCGCGGCGAAGCCCCCCTGTAGCGTCAGCCGGTGATTCGAGAGAGCCGCGGCCACGCCCTGCCAGTCCCCGGCGGGCACGGCCGCCTGCAGGGCCGGGCTGGCCGCCAGTGCGCTGGCTGCACTCTGCGCGTTGGCGCGCACGAACCGCGTCAACATGGCCAGCGTCTGCTGGTTGTCGTCGCGCACGGTGACCACCGGCTGGCTGAACCACTTGTCCAGCGTGCGGTTGATCAGGCCGTAGGTAAAGCCGAACATGCAGATCACGGGCGTGAGGCTCAGCGCCAGCGCGCCGATCACGAGCTTGGTTTTGAAGTGCGAGCCGAGCACGTTGGCGCGGCGCTCGGCCCCCAGTTTGACGATCTGGCGCACCAGCACCAGGGCCAGAATCACCGTGGCCAAAAAGCTGAGCGCGGAAATGACAAACAGCAGCCACGTGTGCGCCGGGCTGGGCTGAAAGTGCAAGTTGAAGGCCTGCGGCCAAAACAGCAGCACCACCACCACCAGCAGAGCCAGCCCCATGCCCACCACGCGCCGCGCCCGCGGACTGCCCGGCAACCCGCGCCGCCGCGGCGCCGGCGGCAGCGGCACGGCCGGTGGAACGGGGACGTTGCTGCTCAGCGGGGAACTCACGTCAGTATCGGCAGGAATGCTTGCAGCGGGCAATGCCCGCAGTCGGGCTCCCGCTTGCGGCAGTAGCGCTTGGCGGTTTCCACCAGCAGGGCGTGCCAGTGGCGGCAGGTGCGGGGCTCAATAATCTGGCTCCGCGCGGCGTCCAGGTCCCAGCCGTGGCGCGCAAAAATGCGGCGCGTATACGCGTCGGTGACGAAGCGGCCGTGCCCGCCCGCGAACAGCAGGATGGCATCGGCGGTCTCCTCGCCGATCCCTTCCACCCCCAGCAATTGGCGCCGTGCTTCGAGCGTGGGAAGACGAAACAGGCGCGAGAGACGGCCCTGGTGTTCGCGGTCAAGCCAGCGCACGAACCCGCGCAGCCGCCGGGCCTTGATGCGCCACGTGCCCGCGCAGCGAATCAATTGTCCTAATTCGGGCTGACTCAGGCGGCGAATGCCGGCCGCCGAGAGCTGCCCCGCGGCGCGCAGTCGTGCCAGTGCGCGGGCGACGTTGGTCCAGCTTGTGTTCTGCACCAGCAGGGCTCCGGCGATCATTTCGAACCGCGTCCGGGCGGGCCACCAGCGCTCCAGGTCGAGTCCGGCAAAATGCGCCCGCATCGCCTCTTCGCAGGCCGTCAGCTTCTCGTCCACATTACGTCCCCAAGGGAAGCTTATCGCAATACCGGCGGCGGATTGCTGCTACGCTAATCCACGGAGGTTCGGGGAATGCCCTTGCGGATCGGCATCAATGGATTCGGTCGTATCGGCCGTAATTTTTTCCGCGCGGCCCTGGCGGCCACAGATTTCGAAATCGTCGCGCTGAACGATATCACCGCGCCGGCGATGCTGGCCCATCTGCTCCGCTACGACTCGATTCTCGGCAGGCTGGACGCGCGCGTTGAGAGCGGCGACGGTTGGATCGCCGTGAACGGGCGCCGTATTCCCATCAGCGCCGAACCGGAGCCGTCCAGGCTGGACTGGAGCGCTCACGACGTGGCCGTGGTCGCCGAATGCAGCGGCAGATTCAGCACCGGCGAGGGCGCCGCGCAGCATCTGCGGGGCAGCGTGAAGAAAGTGGTGGTCTCGGCGCCGGCCAAGGGCGCCGACGTCACCCTGGTGCTGGGGGTCAACGATGCCGCCTACGATCCGGCGCGCCATCGCGTGATTTCCAACGCCAGTTGCACCACCAACTGTCTGGCGCCCGTGGCCAAGGTTCTACACGACAACTTCCGCATCCAGTCGGGCTCGATGACCACGGTGCATTCCTACACCAACGACCAGCGCCTTCTGGATCTCCCTCACAAGGACCCGCGGCGCGCCCGCGCGGCGGCCATCAATCTCATTCCCACCTCGACGGGCGCGGCGAAGGCGCTGCATCTGGTCATACCCGAGCTCGAAGGCAAGCTCGACGGACTGGCGCTGCGCGCCCCCACGGCCGACGTCTCCGTCGTGGATCTGGTGGTATGGGTAGAGCGCGCGACCACGGCGGAAGCGGTCAATGCCGCCTTCCGGGCCGCCGCCGATGGACCCATGCGCGGCATTTTGGGCTATGAGGAAGAGGAATTGGTCTCCTCGGATTTTCGCGGCGACTCGCGTTCTTCGATTGTGGACGCCAAACTGACGCGCGTCATCGGCGATCACTGTGTGACGGCCATTGCCTGGTATGACAACGAATGGGGTTACTCGTGCCGTATGCGCGACCTGATGGCGCGCCTGGCCAGGGAGCGAGGCTTGGCGCGAGCGTGAGCAAGCTGGGCGTGCAGGTCCTGGACGTCACCGGGCGGCTGGTGCTGTGCCGCGTGGATTTCAACGTGCCTCTCGAGGGTTCCCGCATCCTGGACATCAGCCGCATCGCCGCCACGCTCCCCACCTTGCAGAGCTTGCGCGAACGGGGCGCGCGCATTGTGCTGTGCTCGCATTTGGGGCGGCCCAACGGGGCTCACCACGAGCGCCTTAGCTTGCGCCCAGTGGCCGAGCGCCTCGAGCACCTGATCGGGCACAGTGTCGGGTTTTGTCCGGAGGCGGTGGGCCCGCGCGCGGAGGAAATGGCGGCGCGGCTGGAACCGGGCCATATGGTCGTGCTCGAAAACTTGCGCTTTTACCCGGGCGAAGAAGCCAATGACGACGCCTTCTCGCGCCAACTGGCTGCACTGGGCGAGCTCTACGTGGACGATGCCTTTGGCGCGGCGCACCGTGCGCACGCCTCCATCGTGGGCGTGACGAAATACTTCCCGCTGGCGGCGGCGGGCTTGCTCATGCAAAGCGAACTGAATTACCTGGGGCGCCTGTTGGCCGCGCACGAGCATCCCTTTGTGGTGCTGTTGGGCGGGGCCAAGGTGTCCGACAAACTGCCGCTGATGGCGCACTTGGGGGCACGCGCCGACAAGATGCTGGTAGGCGGGGGCATGGCCTACACGTTCCTGCGCGCGCAAGACCAGCCGACCGGCGACTCCCTGGTGCAGGAAAACATGGTCGCGCCCGTGCGCAAAATGCTGACCCAATTTCCCACCGATCATTTCCTCCTGCCCGTCGATCACGTGCTGGAAAACGGCAAGGTGGTGACTAAAATCCCGGCCCACGGCAAGGCCATGGACATTGGCCCGCGCACGCGGCAGTTGTTTGCCGATCAGATTGCCACGGCCCGCATGCTGTTCTGGAACGGCCCCATGGGAGTGTTCGAGAAACCGCCTCTCGACGAGGGAACGCTGGCCATGGCGCGCGCGGCCGCCGACTGCCCCGGCATCACCGTAGCCGGGGGCGGTGATTCGCTCTCGGCTCTGCGCGAGGCGGGCCTCAAGGATGCCTTAACCCATGCCTCCACCGGAGGCGGCGCTTCGCTGGAGTTTCTGGCGGGCGATCCGCTGCCGGGCGTGGCAGCGTTGACGGAGGTGTAAGCGTGACCAGGAATCACCGCCGCTTGATGATGGTGGCCAACTGGAAGATGCACAAGAACAGCGCCCAGGCGGGCGAGTTCTTCCAACGCCTGCGCGCGCTGCGCGCGACTCCGCACACCGGCGGCTGCTTTGTCATCGTCGCGCCGCCCTATCCCGCGCTGCCGGCGGTGACCGAGGCGGCGCGGGGCGAGGACATCGCCATTGCCGCCCAGAACCTGCACTGGGAGTCCGAGGGCGCGTTCACGGGCGAAGTATCCGGCCCCATGCTCGCCGCCGCCGGCTGCACCTATGTGATCGTGGGTCACTCCGAGCGCCGCCTCGGATGCGGCGAAACCGACGAGCAGGTGCACAAAAAAGTCCGCGCGGCGCTCGCCGCCAAGCTGACCCCCATCGTCTGTGTCGGCGAAACGGAAGAACAGCGCTCCGCCAACGAGACCGAGTTGATTTTGCGCTATCAGTTCGAGCGCGCGTTTTGGGGTATGGCCGAGGAGGAGCTGCGCCATAGCGTGCTCGCCTACGAGCCGGTGTGGGCCATCGGCACGGGCAACACGGCCTCGCCCGAGGTGGCTGAGGGCGCGCACCGTTTTCTGCGGCGCTGTGCCGAAGGCGTCTTTGGCCCCGAAGCCGCGGCCGGGTTTACGATCCTGTACGGCGGCAGCATTCAGCCCTCTAACATCCGCGCCCTGCTCGAGCTGCCCGACGTGGATGGCGGCCTGGTGGGCGCTGCCAGCCTCGAACCCGAGTCGTTTGCCGCCCTCGTGCGCGCCGCCGACACCGTGGCCGCGCGCGCAACGAACTCAGCTGCGGCGAAAGGCAAATCGTAGCCGCCTAGGCTAGAACGGTGGCGGAGTGCCGCCGGCGGTACCAGGCGACCGTGCGCTCGAGGCCCTCGGCAAAGCTGATGCTGGGCCGGTAGCCCAGCAATTCCCGTGCGCGGTCAATGTCGGCCTGCGAATGCTTCACATCGCCGGGCCGAGCCGGGCCGTAACGCACCTCGCCGCTATAGCCGAATAACCCGCGCAACTGCGCCAGTACTTCACGCAAGCTTACGCTCGTGCCCGTGGCCACGTTGATGGTCTGTCCGGCTACGCGTTCCGCCGGCGCCCGTGCTGCCAGCAAGTTTGCTGCGACCACGTTGTCCACGTAAACGAAGTCGCGCGTTTGCTCGCCGTCGCCATAGACCTGAGGCTCCGCGCCGTCGAGCATCGCGTTGATGAAACGCGCGAGCACGCCCGAATACGTGCTGGCCGCATCCTGAAATGGGCCAAAAACGTTGAAGTAGCGCAGATTTACGGTCGTCAGGCCATAGCAGGCATAAAACGCCGACATGTAGTGCTCGCTCGCCAATTTCGCCGCCGCGTACGGGGAAAGCGGGGCCGGGGGCAAATCCTCTCGCTTGGGCAGGACCGGGTCGTTTCCGTATGCGGCGGAAGACGCGGCATAGATGACTCGCCCAACACCGGCATCGCGCGCCGCGCATAACAGGCTGACGGTGGCGTCCAGGTTGGCGCGATGGTTGACCAGCGGCTCGGCAATCGAGCGCGGCACGCTCGGGATGGCAGCTTCGTGGAATACGACCTTGACGTCGGAGCACGCCTCCCGCGCGCAGGCCAGATCGGCCACGTCGCCCTCCATGAAATCAAGCCCTGGGCAGCGTTCGAGGTTTTCGCGTTTGCCGGTGCTGAAGTCGTCCACTCCGCGAACGCTCTCGCCCTGTTGCAGCAGCGTTTCCGCCAAAGCAGAGCCGATGAAACCGGCCACGCCCGTCACCAAATAGCGGGTGGACACGCGCCCAGTCTAGCACGCGCCTCCGCGCCGCCCGTGCACCCCCGGGAGGTTCCATTATTTTGTATACTGTTAGCTGACTTGCCACCGCCGTGCATGCGGAAGTGGTGAAACTGGCAGACACACCATCTTGAGGGGGTGGCGCCGCAAGGCATGCGGGTTCGAGTCCCGCCTTCCGCACCAAAAGTATTGCGAGGACCGATCTGTGGGCTTTTTAATAACGCTTCTGCACATTCTCATCTGCCTGATCCTGATTACGGTCGTATTGCTGCAAAGCGGCCACGCCGGCGATATTGCCTCCGCTTTTGGCGGAATGGGTAGCCAGACAGCCTTCGGTCCGCGCGGGGCGCAAACAGCGCTCGGGAAGGCAACCGTGGTGCTGGCGGTCCTGTTCCTTCTGACGAGCATCACGCTGGCCATCCTCTCGGCGCGCAACAAGCCGAACGCCAAATCCATTCTCGGCGCCGTGCCGCTGACGACCACCTCGCAACCCCACCAACCGAAAAAGTAAACGCCTTGCCGCTGCGGCAGATCACGTTCCCCGTCGGTCCGCTGGCCTGCAATTGCACGCTGCTGGGGGAGGAAGGCGGAGCTGGCGCGATCGTGATGGATCCGGGCGCCGACGTGAGCGGCATTTTGCGCCATCTCCGGTCCCAGTCCTGGCGCCTCGAGGCCATTCTCGTCACGCACGCGCATATTGACCACATCGGCGGAGCGGCCGAACTCAAGCGCCGCACCGGCGCGCCCGTCTGGTTGCATCCCCGCGACTTGCCCCTGTACGCCATGTTGGACGAGCAAGCGCGCTGGATCGGCGTTCCGCCGCCGCCGCAGACTGCGGTGGATGGCGAGTTGAAGAATCAGACCGAGCTGCCCTTCTTCGACCGGGCATTAACGGTGCTGGAAACGCCCGGCCACACGCCCGGAAGCTGCAGCCTGTATCTGCCGCGCGAACATAAGCTGTTCGCCGGCGACACGCTGTTTGCCGGCTCGATTGGCCGCACCGACCTGCCCGGCGGCGACACCGCCACCCTGATGCGCTCGCTGCAGGAAACGGTGCTGGCCTTGCCGGATGCGACCGTGGTGATCCCCGGTCATGGCCCGGAAACCACGATCGGTGTCGAGCGCCGCTCGAACCCGTTTTTAATCTAGCCGCCGCTGGCGGAAAGCCGCGCTGAGGGCACAGCTTGCAGTTGACGCCAGCGGTCCAGGGAAATGCCCGAAAAGGCTTGCACCACCGCCGGGTCGAATTGCTTGCCCGACTGGCGCAGGATCTCATCCCGCGCCTGCTCCCAACTGAGGGCGCGGCGATAGGGCCGGTCGCTGGTCATGGCATCAAGCGTGTCGGCGACGGCGAAGATGCGCGCGTCGAGTGGGATGGCGTCACCCTTGAGTCCGCGCGGATAACCGCTGCCGTCGTAGTGCTCCTGATGCGCGAGCACCAGCTCGGCGGCCTCGGCCAACGAGGGCACCTGCGTCACCATCTCATAGCCGATCTGCACGTGGCTGCGCATGACGGTCTGCTCGTCCGCGTCCAACGCGGCCGGCTTGTTCAAGATGGCGTCGGGGATGCCCAGCTTGCCGATATCGTGCAGGTAGGAGGCATGCTCGAGCCGCTCCAGCTCGGCTGCCCGGTAGCCCATGTGCGTCGCTAACTCGAGCGCGTAGCGGCTCACGCGCAGACAGTGCCCGGCGATGTCGTGCGCGCGCACGTCCAGCGTCATGGCCACCGCGCGCAGCGTTTCATTCGAAACCGCCTGCAACTGTTCGAGCGCCAGTCCCAACTGGCGTGTGCGCTCGGCCAGCATGGCTTCGGCTTGCTGTTGGCGCTCGGCCTCGGCCGCGGCGGCGCGGCGGCGTGCCAGCGTGGCGCGCACGGTTTGCAACACCTGGTGTAGATCAAGCGGCTTCACCAGAAAATCAGCCGCGCCTTCGCGCATGGCCTGCACGGCCGTGCGCGTATCCGGCGCCGCCGTCGCCATGAGGAAAGCCGTCTGCGGATGCTTGCTTTCGATCGCCTCCAGCAACTCCAGCCCGTTGCGGCCGGGCATATGCAGATCCGAGA
>JBOGKL010000025.1:0-11285 GCA_050745525.1 Terriglobales bacterium
TCATTGAAGTGGGCGATACGGCCATTCTGCGCTCGACCGGGGCGGCTGCGACCAGCACCACCGGATCGGACGCGCAGCAGGCCAAGGACTTCGAGGTGAAGGTGCAGTTGGACGACCCGCCCGGCGACATCCGCCCGGGGCTGTCGTGCACGGCCAACATCACCACCGCGACCGCGCACAACGCCGTGACCATCCCCTTGCAGGCCATCCTCGAGCGCGATCCGAACCAGCTCAACCCGCCCGCGGCCAATGCCCCCCCGCAAGCCGAGCCGGCGGTGGCCAAGGCGCAGACGCCCCTTCAGGGCATTTTCGTAATTAACGGTAACGACATGACCGCCAATTTCGTACCCGTTACCACCGGGGTCACCGGTGTGGACCGGGCCCAGGTGCTGCACGGCGTCAAAGCGGGTGACGAAATTGTCACCGGGCCCTATACCGTCTTGCGTACGCTGGCCAACCACGCCAAGATAAAGGTGAACAATGCACTGGTTGGCGCCGCCAACGCGCTGAGCAGCAATCCATAGATCCGGAGTCCGCCACCTCATGTCGACCGCATCGCTTGTGAGTGAACCGACGAGTAAGCCCGTAAAGCCTGCCGCCGATGTCGTCATCCAGACAGAAGACCTGTGGAAGGTCTACCAGATGGGCACCGAGCAGGTGGCGGCACTACGCGGGGTGGATATCTCCATCCGGCGCAATGAGTACGTGGCGATCATGGGGCCCTCCGGCTCGGGCAAGAGCACGCTTATGAACCTGATCGGGTGCCTGGATTCCCCGACGCAGGGGCAATACTGGCTGAACCATCAGTTGGTGAGCGAACTCGACGACGACGCGCTCGCCCACATCCGCAACCACGAGATTGGCTTCGTGTTCCAAACCTTCAACCTGCTGGCGCGGGCGACGGCGCTGCACAACGTCGAGTTGCCGCTGATCTATGCCGGCATCGCCGCCACGCAGCGGCTGGAGCGCGCGGCCGAGGCGCTGCGCAAGGTGGATCTGGGCGACCGGCAGAACCACAAGCCCAACGAGCTGTCGGGCGGACAGCGGCAGCGGGTGGCGATCGCGCGGGCACTGATCAACAATCCCAGTATCCTGCTGGCGGACGAGCCCACCGGCAACCTGGACTCGACCACCAGCAATGAAATCATGGGGCTAATGAACAAGCTGTGGGAGCAGGGCAATACGATCGTGCTGGTCACCCACGAAGCCGACATCGCCGAGTACGCGCACCGGGTGATCCACATTCGCGACGGCAAGGTGGACCGCGACGAGCCCACGCGCCGCGGGCGCGCCTTGCTCGCCGATAAAGCGTAGCCGCTTTGCCCCTGCGCGAATCCATCCAGCAGGCGTGGGGGACCTTATGGACGCATAAGCTGCGCAGCTTTCTCACGCTGCTGGGCATCATCATCTCGATCTGGACGCTGGTGGCGGTGGTGGCGCTGGTGCAGGGGGCGAACCGCTATGTGGGGGAAAAAATCGCCGGCCTGGGTTCGAACGTGCTCACGGTGCAGGAGTTCAGCCTGCAGGAGATGACCGACCAGGCGCTGTTCCGCAAGGCGCAGAGGCGCAACCGCCCTCTGACCATGGCCGACTACGATTACCTGCGCAGCCACGCGACCCTGGCAGCGGCGGTGGGTGCCGGGGCCGGGCGCGGCTCAGGAACCCTGGCCAAGGCAGGCAATCACTCCCTGACCGGCGTCACCGTGAACGGACAAATGGCGAATGAACCGATTTTTGAGAGCTGGTCCATTTACGCCGGCCGCTTCTTCAGCCCCGGCGATGTGCAGCATCACCGCGCGGTGGCCTTCATCGGCGCGGACCTGGCGCAGAACCTTTACCCGGGCGTCGATCCGATCGGGCAGACGCTGAACGTGGACGGGCAGAACTACCGTGTCATCGGAGAAGCGACGTCGCTGGGCAACATCTTCGGCCACTCGCAAGACAACTTCGTGGACATCCCTCTCACCATTTACCAGGACGTCTACGGCACCCAGGATTCGCTTTCGATCCCGGTGAAGGCGCGCTCGGCGGCGCTGCTGGGGCCGACACAGGATCAAATCGAGGAGCTGTTGCGCAGCTTCCGCCACCTGCGCTATCAGGACAAAGACACCTTCGGCATCATCGGCTCGGACGCGCTCATGAGCCTGTTCCATCGCGTGACCGGCGTGATCGCCGGGGTGATGGTGGGGGTGGCGCTGGTGTTTCTGGTGGTGGGCGGGATCGTGATCATGAACATCATGCTGGCGGCGGTGACCGAGCGCACGTATGAGATCGGCATCCGCAAGGCGATGGGAGCGCGCCGGCACGACATCCTGTCGCAGTTTCTGGTGGAGGCCTCGGTGCTGTCGGGGGTGGGCGGGGCCATCGGCATCGCCTTGGCCTGGGGCTTTGCCGTGCTGATGGCGCACGTGACGCCGCTGCCGTTTTCCGTGCCCTGGTTCGCCGCCGTGGCGGCGCTGGTGATCGCCACCGCCGTGGGTTTGTTCTTCGGCATTTATCCAGCGAGCAAGGCGGCCAAGCTGGAGCCGATTGCCGCTCTGCGGGCGGAGGCGTAGCCGTGGCTTCCCATTTCAAGGAGAATCTGGTCCTGGCCTACGACACCGTGCGCGCGCACAAGATGCGCTCGGCGCTGACGATCCTGGGCGTGTTCGTGGGCACGGTGACGCTGATGGCGATCGGCAGCATTCTCACGGGCATGAACCGCACGATCGTGGACCAGATTGACAGCTTCGGGACCAACACCATCTTCGTGTACAAGTTCGCTCCGGGGGTGAACTTCGGCACGCTGACGCGCGAGGAGCGGATGCGCCCGCCGCTGAGCGACCAGGACATCGCCGCGGTACGCGAAAGCTGCGGCGCCTGCAACGTGGTCAGTGGCCAGGCGCTGCCGCAGCACCCCTTCGGGCGGCCGGGCAGCAGCAGCTACAACGCGCACGCGAGCGGGCACGAGGTGGACGGACTGCAATTCGACGGCGTCGAGCCGAGCTATCCGCTGGCCACCAACCGCGTGCTGCAGGCGGGTCGGTTTTTCACGCGGGCGGAAGATGATCACCGCGAAAACGTGGCCGTGGTGGGGCACTCCATCTCCGACGCGCTGTTCCCTGATGAGGACCCCATCGGGCAGCAGTTCCAGATCAACGGCACGACCTTCCGCCTGATCGGCGTCTATGCCCCCATCAACGGCGCCGGTCCGGACCAGCAGGACCTGCAGGCCAGTATTCCCTTCGCCACGTTTGAAAAGCTCTACCCGGCGGCCGACGAGCACGCCATCATCGCCCAGGCGCGCCCGGGCATGCTGCCCATCGCCGAGGACCAGATCGAGATGGCGCTGCGGCGCTCACGCCGCGTTCCCTGGGGCGCGGCCGACAGCTTCGGGTTGGCGACGGCCAACAGCCTCATCGGCCGCTTCCACGAGATCACGAGCAAGATCGCGATGGTGATCATCGCTGTGGCTTCAATCGGGATGCTGATCGGCGGGGTGGGGGTGATGAACATCATGCTGGTGTCGGTGACCGAGCGCACGCGCGAGATCGGGGTGCGCAAGGCGGTCGGGGCGCGGCGGCGCGACATCACGCAACAGTTCTTGTCGGAGGCAATCTTTCTCACCGGTCTGGGGGGCGTATTGGGCATTATCGGCGGCTGGGTAGTGAGCGAGGGGATCAAGTTCGGCGTGCCCTCACTGCCGAGTTCGGTGCCGCTGTGGTCGGTGATCGCCGGCTTCGGCATCTCGGTCGCGATCGGCGTGTTCTTCGGCCTGTTCCCCGCCGTCAAGGCCGCCAAGCTCGATCCGGTAGAAGCGCTCCGCTACGAGTAGCCCCCGTCAACCCGGCTCGCCCCTCGCACCGAAAGCCTCAGTCATTCGTAAAGATTGGTGTCACGGCGGCGCAGCTCGCGATCCACCTCGGCGGGCACTCCCCGTACCGTGTACTGGACTGGCTTTGCCTTCGCTCTCATGCTCGCATGATAGCAACGGGCAGGCATGCTCTCCGACCCCGATCGAGCGGGAAGCAACACCGCCGGTTACGGAGCGGCCAGCAGCACCCACTGGCCATGGGAAGCGCGACGGTAGAGCGGATGCAGGTGCAGACGGCGTAGCCAGGCTACGGGCGGCGCGGGCCCGGAATAACCAAAGTAATGCAGCGACCAGCGGGCCCAAAGGGAGGAGTCCTTGGCCAGATCCATGCGTGGCTGGTAGATGCGGCTGTAGAGATAGAGGACCGGCGGCGCCTCGGTAACCTGATCGAGGCTGGCTGCAGAAAAATTCTGCAGGGCATGGATCGGGAGCCGATGGCCGACATAGCCCAGGGCAGGACGGGTGAGTTCATCGGTAGCCGGCCAAGCGGTCCAGATGGCGCCCGCGGGAGGATGGGCCTCAAGCTCACGCGCGGCGGCCTGATGCAGGCGGATGAAGTGGACGTAGGCGAGATTGTCTTCGTACGGGAACGGATAAGGCGGATTCCAGAACCAGCTTGCGACCAAGATGGCCGCGCAGGCGGTGGCCCACCAGGCCGCGCGCGGCAGCCGGACCAACAACTCGGAAACGCCGATGATGTAGAGCGCCAGCGCCGGCAACAGATAGCGCGCCAATACCGCTCCGCCTACGACGGCGTGGAAGACGATATAGACGGCAATAACGAGCAGCCAACTTGTGGGCCAGCGCGGGCCGGGACGGTCATCGCTTTGCCTGCGGCGGCACGCCCACAACGCCCATAGCGCGACAGCCGTGAGAGCGCCGGTGCCGTCGTAGAAGCCGACCTGCCAAATGCGGCGCAAAAGATCGAGCAGCACGCGCGGGAGCGAACCCAAGGCAAGGCCGACGTTATAGGCGTAGTATTGCGGGTTCCCGAACCAGTAGCCGGTGTGGGCGTGATAGAAGACAAACCAGAGGCCGAGCGCGCCGATGGGAACCAGATGGCGAAGGCCGCGCCGGCGATCGTAGAGCAGAAGGACGGCGGGGACGATGATCGCGGTTTCCTTCATCAGGCAGGCGGCGGCGAGCAGTCCGGTTTCCCAGGCGGGTCGGCCGCGCTGCCGCCCGACCAGCGCCCACAACACGAGCGCGGCCACGGGCAGATCGAGCTGCGCCAGTGACGATTGGGCGAAGACGAGGGGTGAGAGCGCGACCAGCAGGGCTGGAATCCAGGCCTGGCGGCCCAAGCGCGCCTCGGCGAGGCGGTAGACGGCCCAGACCAGCGCCGCGGCCCAGACCAGCATGGCGGCGCGCGTGGCCAAGATGTGGAAGCCGGTGAGCATCCAGACGGCGCTCAGATAAAGTGACAGCAGCGGCGGATGGCCGTTGGCCAGCGTCGCGTGAGGAATCAGCCAGAAATGGCGCCAGCAGTCGCGGGCGGCAACGATGAAGTATCCGGCTTCGTCCCAAAAATAAGGAAGGCGGAGCAGCGGGGCGTGCAGGGCAAGCAGGGCGACGTAAATGCCAAGCGGGGCTAGGCGCAAGCCCCAGGAGGCGCGCCGGACTGGGTCGGGTTGCGCGCCCGCAGCCATTGGGGCATGGCCTACTGCACCGCGCCGGAGAGGCTGAGCGGCTGCAGTTGCACTTCTCCGAAGGCCTTCTCGTAATTTTCCATGTGAGTCCTGAGCAGATGCAGCACCGCCTTGGCTTGCTGCGGGCTGAGATAGATGCCCTGGCTCAGGTGGATCTCGATTTCCTCAGGTTGCTGCTGTTCGAGCAGGCCGAACTGGAGCAGGAAATCCCAGGTGGAGGGACGGATCTGCACCGAGTTGGCGTACTGCTCGCGGTAGTCCGGGTTCAGCGTGACGCGAACCCGGGGCGCATTGGCGGGGGCATTCATGAGACTCACACTCCCAGGCGCTTCAGTTCTTCCTGATAGTACCTGCGATAGAGGATTTCCCACTCATCGGAACCCTCGAGGATGTTCTTTTTCTGCGAGGAGATCTTGGCGCGCACGGCCGCGTCCATTTTGGCTTCGGCGGCGAACATCTGCTCCAGTTGGCGGCGCACGCCCAGGCGCACGGTGTTGTGGTCGTGGTGGAACTGCACCTCCGGACGGGCGGCCAGCGCCTCCACCACGACGTGCGACAGTTGATTGAGCTTGTCGCGAGAAATGCGCTGCGGGGTTTCGTCGCGTTCGATTCTCACAGCACCGCCTTGTGCTTGCGCACCAGCTCGGCCTTGATCTTTTTGAACGAATCGCCGTAGCCGGCGCCCAACTGCTGCATCTCGGCGGCGTGGGAGGTCAGAATGGCGCGCGCCTCAGCGTTGATGCGGTCCTCGACGCCGAACTCCTCGTCGAGCGCGTGGTGAATCAGCTCGGTCAGGACACGGGGGTCGGGAGCAGTGATAAGGTGCTCGGCCTGCAGGCGCTCGGCAAGCGCGCGTGCAAGGTAAGTGGTGTATTCGCGGGCAACGCGCATCGGAGACCGCGTCTATTGTAGCAATTCGAGCAGGGGACGGTCGGCCGCAAGGAAATCGTAGGCGCCGAGCGCGGGGGCCTGCTCCCAAAGGATCTGGGCGAAGATGCGGTTCGAGGGCTCGCCGCGCCAGCGCGGAACATCATAGAAGGCCAGCTCCAACCAGCCCGTCTCCGGATATTGATAGCGCCGGCGCAGCAGCAGGGCACCGATCTCCGCGGCGCGCACCTCGATGCCGAGCTCCTCTTCGAGCTCGCGCGCCAGGGCGGCGGACTCGCTTTCCCCGGCTTCGCGCTTGCCGCCGGGAAACTCCCACTGCAGGGGATGGCGCTGACTGGCGGCGCGCTGACAGATCAGGATGCGACCATCATGACGGCGCAGCACGCCGGCAACTACCATAGTTGTCGAATTTGCGGTAATATGTGGCGTCTGTTTCACCCGTAGGGGTTACTGATCATGACCATGATGCGCCGATTCCCTGCCCTGCTGACTGCGCCCGTCGTGCTGGTCACCGCGTTTCTACTGCTGGGGGCCGCTCCCACGCAGCGCCGCGCGCGCAAGAAAAAGGCGGTCACCGCGCCTTACGGCAACGCCAACGCCATCAGCGTGAAAGAGCTGAAGGACTACGACTATTTTATCGCCTCGGACCAGACCGAAGGGCGGTGGACGCCTTCGCGCGGCTACGACGTAACGGCGCTCTATATTGCGAGCCAGGTAAGCGAGTGGGGCCTCGAGCCGGGCGGCAGCACCAGCGGCACCAACGGACCGCTGCAGCCCTACTTCCAGCCCATTGACATGATCAGCACCAACCCCGACCCGGCGCACATGCGCTTGAGCGTCAGTATCCCCGCCCCGCCGCCGGGGACGCCGATACGCTTCTTCTACAATCCGGCGCGGCTTCGGCCTGGGGTGCACTCGATGCCCTACGGCCATGACTGGATCGTAGACACGCCCAGCAATCGCGGCTTTGTGCCGCTGGTCGGCGGCAGCTTCCAAGACGCACCATTGGTGTTCGCCGGCAACGGCTACTTGGTCGGGAATCAGGACCCGTACCAGGGTCTGGATGTGCAAGGCAAAGTGATCGTGGTGGCGGGGGCGGCGCCGGCGGCGGCAGTGGCCTATGAGCGCAAGCTGCGGCCGCGGTTTTGGAGCGGGGAGCTGCCGAAGGTGCAATCGGCGGGTCCGCAGGTGCTGACGCCGGCCGAATACGCAGCCGCGCACGGAGCGCTGGCGATCATTCATCTGCCCAGCCTGAACCAGTTGATGGAGATGTCGGCGCCGGGGGCGGGCAAGCTGCACTTCGGCCCCAATGGACCGTGGTTTACCATCGCCAAGTTCTGGCCCGACGCCGGGAAAGGCGTGCCGGAACTGGTGGCCGGACCGGCGCTGATCAACGCGCTGTTCCAGGGAGAGAAGGTCAGCGCCGCCGCGGCGATGGGCGGAGGAACGCTGCCGAGCTTTGCCTTTGCCGCCGGAAAAACCATCTCCGGCAATGTGGCCATCACCACCACCCACAACCACACCGAAAACATCATCGCCATGCTCCCGGGCAGCGATCCAGCGCTGCGCGACCAGTACGTGGTGATCAGCGCCCACGTGGACCACATCGGCATGAGCGCGACGCCCAACTGCACCGAAGGAAATCCTGTTCTGGCGGCCGGCGACAGCACGGATTTTGGCCTCACCATGGCGCCGGATCAAAAGGACTGTGACGGCATCAACAACGGCGCCGATGACGACGGCTCCGGCGCCACCGCGCTGCTCGGCATCGCCCACGCCTATGCCACCGGCGCCGCCAAAGGCATCCGCCCGAAGCGCACGATGGTGTTCGCCTGGTTTGCGGGCGAGGAGAAAGGGCTGTGGGGCTCACAGTATTTTGTCGAGTTCCCGCCCATCGACATTCACAAGGTGACCGTGGATCTCAACATGGATATGGTGGGGCGCTCACGCACCCCCGGGTATGTGGATCCTCCGCACTATAGGCTTTCCGCGCCTGGCGAAGTCTTCGTCATGGGCCCGGAGGTGATCAGCAGCAGCCTGGGGCAGACCATGGATGCGGTCAACGACGCCTTTCAAAAGATGAAGTTCAACCACTTCTACGACGACTTGGTGCCCGACGCCACCCACGACAACATCGGACCCGGCAACCGCGGGGAGGGGCTGTATTACCGCAGCGACCAGCTCAACTTTGAGCGCCTCGGCATCCCCGGCGTCTTCTTCAACACCGGCCTGCATGTGGACTATCACCGCGTCAGCGACAGCCCCGACAAGGTGGACTTCACCAAAGTGCAGCAGATCGCCAAAACCATAGCCGCCATCGCCTGGAAAATCGGCACCGAACCCAATTCCGCCCTGCCTCACCTCAATGCCCAGTTGCCGCAGCAGTTTCTGAACGTCATGGCGGCAGCCAAGGATGCCGGGTGGGGCCAGCTCACGCCGGTGCAGCCGCCGCTGCCGGGCGAGCCGTTCTAATAAAGGATTGAGGATTCAATGACACGCAAAATTCCGGCTCTGCTCACCACCCCCGTTCTCGTTGCCGGCGCGGTACTGCTCATGGCGGCGGCCCCGGCTCAACGCAAACACAAGCGCGCCGCCCACCCGTATGGCAATGCCAACGCTATCTCGGTGCACGAACTCAAGACCTACGATTACTTTCTGGCGTCGGATCAGCTTGAGGGCCGCGACACGCCCTCGCGCGGCTACGACCTGGCCGCCCTCTACGTGGCCAGCCATTTGAGCCAGTGGGGACTGGAGCCGGGCGGCAGCACGACGGGCACCAACGGCCCGCTGCAGCCGTACTTTTTGCCCATGGACCTGGTGACGACCAACCCCAACCCGGCGGCGATGCGGCTTGCGATCACCGTGCCCGCGGTGAGCGGCGGGCGCTTCTTCCAGTTTTTCGGCATGCCCGCGCCGCTACCCGCAGGCACCCACCGGCTGGCCTATGGGCATGACTGGATCGTGAACACGCCGACCGGCCGCAACGCGCCGCAACTGACCGGGGGCAGCTTCCAGAATGCTCAGTTGGTGTTTGCCGGCAACGGCTATGTGATCGGCGGCCATAATCCTTACGATGGGCTCGACGTGCAGGGAAAAGTCCTTGTCGTGGCCGGAGAGCCGACGGCGCTGCGGCAGTACCAGACGGATTTGATCAACAGCTTTCTGCACGGCGCGGCGCGGCCGAAAAACCCGATGAGCGGCGGCGCCATGACGCCGGAACAGTATGCGGCCGCACACGGAGCTGTGGCCGTGATTTCGGCGCCGAGCTTTAACGAGCTGAGCGAGATGGCGAAGCCGGACGCCGGGAAACTGCACTTTGGCGTCAACGGCCCCAACTACCAGGTGGTGAAGTTTCTGCCGCCTCCGGCCCCGGCGGTGCCGCAACTGGTGGCAGGACCGGCGCTGATGAACGCGTTGTTCCAGGGCGAAAAGGTCAGCGCGTCGGCCGTGATGGCCGAGGCCAATTCCGGGACGCTGCCCAGTTTCGCGCTCGCGCCGGATAAGACCATATCCGGCACCGTGGCCGTCACCACAACGCACAACCATGCCGAGGATGTGATCGGCATGCTGCCCGGCAGCGATCCGGTGCTCAAGGACCAGTACGTGGTCATCAGCGCGCACCTGGATCACATCGGCCTGAGTCCGACGCCGGGTTGCCGGGAGGAAAATCCGATCCTGGCGGCGGGCGACAGCACCGATTTCGGCCTGACCATGGCGCCAGACCAGAAAGACTGCGACGGCATCAACAACGGGGCCGACGACGACGGTTCCGGGTCCACGGCGCTGCTGGGCGTCGCGCACGCCTTCGTCACCGGCGCGGCCAAGGGCATGCGTCCCAAGCGCACGATCATCTTTTTGTGGAACACGGGGGAGGAAAAGGGCCTGTGGGGCTCGCAGTACTTCGCCGAGTTTCCGCCCGTTGACATCCATCACGTCGTGGCCGATCTGAACATGGACATGGAAGGGCGCGCGCGCACGCCCGGCTATGTGGATCCGCCGCACGAGAAGCTGGTCGCGCCGAATGAGGTGTTCGTCATCGGCCCGGAAGTGAGCAGCAGCGAGATGGGCCAAACGCTGGATCGCGTCAACGACGGCTTCCAGAAAATGGACCTGAATCATTTTTACGACGACACGGTTCCCGATGCCACGCACGACAACATCGGGCCGGGGCCGCAAGGGCAGCGCGTGTTCTACCGCAGCGACCACTACAATTTTGCCAAGCTGGGTATTCCGATCGTCTTTTTCACCACCGGACTGCATCCGGATTATCATCGCGTGACCGATAGCCCTGACAAGCTCAACTTTCCGAACATGCAGAAGATCGCCAGGACGGTCGCAGCGCTGGGTTGGGTGCTGGGCACCGAGCCCGATAGCGCCCTGCCCAAGCTTGACGCGCAACTGCCCCCGCTGCTGGTGCACGACATGGCCGTGGCGAAAAAGGCGGGCTGGGGCGAGCTCACTCCGGCGTCACCACCGCTGCCCGGCGAGCCGTTCTAGGCGCGGACCAACCTCCCCGGCGCCCCGGCTGCGGATGCGCCAGCCCTTTACTAAGCGGCACAGGGCCGGGCTACATCGCAGGTCGGGGCGCTTGCGGTTTCCACGCTTTCGCCCACTCCGGAACCCATCTCACGGGTGATGATGGGAGCCGGGCTGCTGGTGCTCGGCGCCTGCCTGCGCCTCCGCGGCCGCGCCCGTAACCCGGTATAATCCGGCCGGCTGCCGGCTTCCGGGCTTGGATCAGGCAGCCTGCGGGCCGAGCTGCAAGGCACGCGGTTGCGCGGGGCCGGTCGCGGCGCTATCCATCCGCGCCTGAAAGCGTCCTCAGACGGTTCTCCAACTAATTTGCCAGTCTGCGCTTTTTGCGCAAAAGCTTGCAACTCGGCCGCCGCGCCCCT
>JBOGKL010000026.1:0-7339 GCA_050745525.1 Terriglobales bacterium
CGTCGAAACCAACGCGTTCGTACGGCGCCGCACGGCGGCATTTCGTTGCAGCGTATGAATATGGGTAATGGCCAAACGCCTGCCTCAGGCTACCCCGCGAGAGCATCGAAAAGTTGAGGATGGCGTCGAACAATGCAGACTTCCCGCCCCCATTCGACCCCACTAGCACAGTAATTGGTGAAGGCGCAATGTGCGTCTCGCTGTGAATCATATAGTTGCGGACGGTGAATTCATGCAGGTACATGCGACTCCTCGGAAACACTCTGTAGCGGTTAGCAGACGCCGCTTTACTCTGCTGCGTCTAGCAGGCTGCTGAAAATCGGCGCGGCGGGTGTTGAGATAGCTCCGAGGCGGTGGCGGGCGCCGATTTCCAGCAGGCGGAGCGGGCTCCTGCAAGCATCGGCGGGCGCACGGAGCGTGGTTCCAACGGCCTTGGGCGGCTCTCAGGCGGGCTGCGCCAGGAGCTTACGCATGCGAACCAGGTTGTAGGCGGCTGCCGCGAAGGTGGAGGCCCACGCCACCCGGTCCCGGCCGCGGTAGCGCGTCTTGCGCAACAGCGCCACCGTCTTCGTCCAGCCGAATACCTCCTCGATGCGCTTGCGCTTCCTCTGACTGATGCCATAGCCCACCTGTTTTGCCCGCCGCGCCGGAATGGCGCTGCCTCGCCGCTTGCGCGCGACGTGCTTCTTCGTCCTTACGTTCCTGCATTCCGACTCGAACTGGCGGTTGTCGAACCCCTTGTCCCCTCCGCAGGTCACCTCGTGCGACCCCGGCAGCGAGGCCAGCATCTGGAGCGCGGCATGCGTTTCCGCGTTGCCGTAGGCGTGGGTCAGCCGCGCCCGCGCCACCAGCCCGTTCCGGTTCTCCGTCAGCAGATGCCCGCGGTAGGCCAGCTTCGTCTCGCTGCCCCGTGTCTTGCGGGCCAGCATCGCCTCCGGGTCGGTCGTCGAAACATGGGCGTCGTTGCTCCGCTTCTCGCCGTGGAAGTTCACTTCCGGATTGCGGCCCACCGGCGGAGGCTCGTCGCCTCCGTCCACCCGCCGCAGGCTCTTCTGCCCCGCCCAAGCCTCGATCAGCGTGCCGTCCACGCTGAAGTGTTCATCCGACATCAGCCCCGCCCTCTCCGCCTGCCGCCGCACTTGGTCAAAGAAGGCCTGCGCCACGTCGCTGCGCAGCAGACGTTCGCGGTTCTGGCTGAACGTGCTCGCGTCCCACACCCGGTCGTCCATCGTCAGCCCCACAAACCAGCGAAACAGCAGGTTATAGTCCAGCTGCTCCATCAGCATCCGCTCGCTCCGCACCGAGTACAGCATCTGCAGCAGCAGTGCCCGCAACAGCTTCTCCGGCGCGATCGAAGGCCGGCCACCCTTGGCGTACATGGCATCGAATCGCCGCGATAGCGAGCGCAATGCCTCGTCCGTCATCCGCCTCATCGCCCGCAGCGGGTGCTCCCGTGGCACCCGCTGCTCGGCGCTGATGTAGCTGAACATCCCGCCCTGTTGCTCGTCGTTTCCACGCATGCTGCTTCGACGTCCGGCAACCGCCTTCGGCTACACGCAGTGCAGGCCTTTTTCAGCAGCCTGCTAGGCCGAGGGGGAGCGGCAGAATTACATGCAAGTTGTGCACCCGGCCGTCGGGTCCGATAACCCCAAGAAGGATCACCGTGCCATTCACTCCCGCCTTTCTCGCGGCAGCGGTGTACGCCGGGCTGGGCTCATATATTCCGCTCAGTGGGGTCTGAACCTGCGCCGCCCACGCAAAGGCGATCATCAACCCGAACACGGCCACGACCCTGCCTGCGGTCCGCACACAGCTTGGCTGCCTACCAATCGTCCCGTGCGATGGGGCCGTTTCCGGGAAACTTTTCAACTTGCCCATCGATCAGCCGATTCCTCTCGCCAGCCCTGATAGCGGTTTTCAACGGACAGAGGATCGCCTGACAGCAGATCCTCGCACCAACGCTGAAATCTTAGGCCGCTGCCCATTTGCCGTCAAATCCGGCGCAACGGCGGTGCCCAACCGAGCGGCGACCGATCAGCCCGGCCCACTAAGGTTCATAAGCCGCTTGGTTTCCCCACGTCAAGGCGCCCAGCGCCCGAAATGTCTTGAAGCAAGGCAGGATACTTCATGATCAGGTTCAGCGTGCGCGAGTGCTGCTCGCCGGTGGTGATTTGGCGGTGACGGTGACTGTGTACTGACCCGGACCCAATCGCTGCACCCCGCATCCCAGCGCGAAGGCGAGCAATAGCCCCACCCCGGCCAGCGTCAGTCGCGCCCGGAGCCGCTTCCGCACCGTTCCCACCTTCAGGGCGGTCAGCAGGCTTCGGAGCGCCGCCCACAGCAGCATCCACGAGATGCGGCCCGCCGACGCGCGTACGGCTGCGAGCCCAGCAACCCGCATCGCCATGACTATAATTGGGCTTTCTGGGATCATCAGTGCGGTCAAGCCCAGGCCAACCAGAGTCACGAGGACCAAGGCCCAGGCAATGAGCAGCACGACCAGAACTGGGGCAATCAAGCCCAGGTCAATCGAGGCCAAGGCGACGGTGATGCCGATCACGACGACCACCCGCACGGCGGCCAAGGCCAGGACAATCAAGGGTCAGGCCATGGCAACCACGGCCAGCCGCGCTAGCGTGCTATAACTGAACCTTCAGGGCATAACAGCTCGGAAGGGATCTGCAACCATAGTGGGTGAGCAAAAGACGGTCGGCTTCGTCAGCCTGGGGTGTCCGAAAAACCTGGTGGATTCGGAAGTGATGATGGGCCTGCTGCAGCAGCAGGGATGGCACATCACGCCCGATGCGGCCGTGGCCGACGTGCTGGTGGTGAACACGTGCAGCTTCATCGAGCCGGCGCAGCGCGAGAGCATTGACACCATTCTGGAGATGGCTCGCCATAAGACCTCCGGCCGGGCCCAACGGCTGGTAGTGGCGGGCTGCCTGGTCGAGCGCTTTCGCGAAGAGCTGAAGCGCGAACTGCCCGAGGTGGACGCGCTGGTGGGCACGAACGAGCTCTCCTCGATCGTTGCCGCCTGCAACCCCGCAGCGGCAGCGACCGCAGCCACGCAGTTGCCGGTACTGCCGAATGATTTTTTCGATCCCCGCCCGTCGGCGCCGTACCTGTACGACGATCTCACCCCGCGGCTGCGCGCCACACCTCGCCACTCGGCCTACGTTAAGATCGCCGAGGGTTGCGATCACCCGTGCAGCTTTTGCGTCATTCCGCAGTACCGGGGACGATTCCGCAGCCGCCGTTTCGAGTCGGTCATTGCCGAGGCCACGCGGCTGGCCGCGGAGGGCGCGCGCGAGCTGGTGTTGATCGGCCAGGACACAACCTGCTACGGCGAGGACCTGGGACTGAAGGATGGGCTGGCGGCGCTGCTGCAGCGCCTGGCTGCGGTCGCCGCCGCCAGCGAGAACCTGCGCTGGATTCGCAGCCTCTATTTTTATCCGAACAAGGTCAAGCAGCCGCTGCTGGACACCATCGCCGCGCACGCCGAACTGTGCAAGTACGTGGACATGCCGTTGCAGCACGCCAGCGCCGGTGTGCTGCGGCGCATGAAGCGCGGCGGCTCGGGCGACATTTTCCTGAAGCTGATCGAGCGCATCCGCGTCACGATTCCCGGCGTCGCGCTGCGCACGTCGTTTATCGTCGGGTTCCCGGGGGAAACCGAGGCCGACTTCGATGAGCTGTGCGCCTTTGCGCGCACAGCCGCGTTCGACTGGATGGGCGTGTTCGCGTATTCGGACGAAGCCATCAATCACTCGGTACACCTGGAGGGCAAGGTCCCGCAGGCCGAAATCGAGCGCCGGCGGCGCAAGCTGATGCAGTTGCAGCGCACCCTCTCCCGGCGGAAGCGCAAGGCCATGATCGGGCGGCGGCTGCCGGTCCTTCTGGAAGGCCCAGGCAGCGAAAGCGAATTGCTTTGGGAGGGGCGGCTGGAAAGCCAGGCGCCAGAAATTGACGGCAAGGTGTGGATCAACGATTGCGCTTCCGGAGCGGAGCTGCGGGTGGGCGAGTTTGCCACCGTCGAGATCACCGGCTCCCAGGACTACGACCTCGTGGGGACAGTGCGAAACTAGAGGCATGCGCTGCCCGATTTGCCACCGGCCAGTGGGCGAGGATGCGCCGGAATACCCGTTCTGCAGCCGGCGCTGCCGCACGCAGGATCTGGGGAACTGGGCGAGCGGTGTCTACCGCGTCCCGGTGAAGCCGGAGGACGAAGACGGCGGCGACGGCAGCGAACAAAACCCCTAGGCGGCGGGGTGCAGGTGGCGGCGTAGCGGGTCGCTGGCGTGCACGGCGAGCAGGTTGGCGTTCAGGCCGAAGACCGAGTAGCCGGCGGCTTCCAGCCAGGGCTGAATGAGGGCGCGCTCGTCCTTGAGCACCTCGACCTGAATCACCGGGCGGCAGCGGCAGAGGGTTTGCCTGGCGCCGGTGAGCACCTCCATCTCCATGGCCTCGACATCTATTTTGAGAAAATCCAGGCGCGCCAGGGCAAGCGAATCCACGCTCACCAACGGGACCTCGACGCTCGCCTGGGGCGAATAATCCACAACTTGGCCGATGTCTTCGTTCTCGGGGCGGGGGCGCATCTCCAGGCTCCCGAAGCTGCCCGGCCGCGTATAGTCGGGCACGGGGATGGGCAGGGTGCCGCAGCTTGCGCCCACGGCGGCATGATGGGCGCGGGCGTTGAAGCAGTTGTTCAGCGCGATGTTGCCGGCGAGGGCGTAGTAGAGGCGCTCCTGCGGCTCAAAGGCGGTGACGGCGCCCCAACCGGTCATGGCGCGCGCCCAGGCGACGGTGTGCACGCCGATGTTGGCCCCGCAGTCGAGAGCCACCACGCCCGTGCCGCGCAGTTCGCGCATCATCTCGAGCACGCCGATGGCGGCGGTGATCTCCGTGGGCTCGTAGGCAGAGTCGTTGAGGAGGTTGTGCCCGACGCCGATGCAATCGCCCGAGGAATTTTGGCGGTAATCGAACCGGTCCAGGATGAACGTACCCTGGTCGGTGGCGCTGAGGATGAAAGCGGCTTTGCGCGCCTCGGGTTTCACAGGGACAGGTTCCCAGGGCATGACTTAGCACGCGAGGGGCCACCCGGCAGGCTCGCAGCTTAAGAATTGCTTAGAATCGCCCCGCTAGCGGGCGGCGGGCCGCACCTGCGACTCGTGCATCTCTTGCAGCACGGTGACGCTGGGATGGGCGCCCACGCGCGCGGCGATGGCCTCGATGGCGGCGTGGGCAGCGGCGAGGGTGGTGACGATGGGAATGCGGCGCTGCACCGCGGTGCGGCGGATTTCCTTTTCCTCGAAAAACTGCTGGCGGCCGGCGGGGGTATTCACCACCAGGGTCACCGTGCCCCCCTTGAGCAAATCGAGGAAGTTCGGCCGTCCCTCGCTGATCTTGAACACCGGGCGCACGGGCAGACCGGCGGCGGCGAAGGCGGCGGCGGTGCCGCGCGTGGCCAACAGGTCGAAGCCCAGCTCGAGGCAGCGGCGGGCAAGGGAGACGCCGCGCACCTTGTCACGATCGCGCAGCTTGAAGAAGACGGTTCCCTTCTCCGGCAGCGCCTGTCCGGCGGCCAGTTGCGCCTTGGCGAAGGCCGCGCCCATGGAAGTGGCAATGCCCATGACCTCGCCGGTGGAATGCATCTCGGGGCCGAGCACGGGGTCGGCGCCGCTGAATTTGTTCCAGGGAAAGACCGGGCTCTTGACGCAGGTGTGAGCGCCGGAGGGCAGACGCTGCGCGGCCAGCACCTCCGGTGGCAGCAGATCGCGCAGCCGCGCGGCGCCGCTCATGACCGTGGCCGCCAGCTTGGCCAGCGGCACGCCGGTGGCCTTGCTCACAAAGGGCACGGTGCGCGACGCGCGCGGGTTCACCTCGAGCACGTATACGCTGGCGCCGCCATTCTCGTCGTGGGTGATGGCGTACTGCACGTTCATCAACCCGCGCACGTGCAGCGCCTGCGCCAGGCGGATGGTCGCCGTCTGCAGCTCCTGCTGCAGCGCGGGCGCAAGGCTATAGGGCGGCAGCACGCAGGAGCTGTCGCCGCTGTGAATGCCGGCTTCCTCGATGTGCTCCATAATCCCGCCCAGCACCACGTCGCGTCCGTCGGCGATGGCATCCACGTCCACCTCGATGGCGTCTTCCAGGAAGCGGTCAATCAGGATGGGGCGGTTGGAGGAATATTCGGTGGCCAGGGCCATGTACTCGCGCAGCATGGCGTCGTCGTAGACAATCGCCATGGCGCGTCCGCCGAGCACATAGGAGGGGCGCACCAGCACCGGGTAGCCGATGCGGCCGGCGACACGCAGCGCCTGCGCCACCGAGGTGGCCGTGCCGTTTTCCGGCTGGCGGAGCTCGAGGCGGCGCAGCAGGGCGCCAAAGCGCTTGCGGTCCTCGGCCAGATCAATCGAATGCGGCGAGGTGCCCAGGATCTTGAAACCGGCCTTCTCCAGCGGCAGCGCCAGGTTCAGCGGCGTCTGTCCGCCGAACTGCACGATCACTCCCGCCAGCTCGCCCGTGGCCGCCTCGCTCTCGAGCACGCGCGCGACATCCTCGAACGTCAGCGGCTCGAAGTAGAGCCGGTCGCTGGTGTCGTAGTCGGTGGAGACGGTCTCCGGGTTGCAGTTGATCATGATGGTCTCGAACCCGCGTTCGCGCAGCGCGTAGGCGGCATGGCAACAGCAATAGTCGAACTCGATGCCCTGCCCGATGCGGTTGGGCCCGCTGCCCAGGATGGCGATCTTGCGGCGCGCGGTGGGGGCAGCCTCGTCCTCTTCCTCGTAGGTGGAATAGAAATAGGGGGTCGAGGAGGCAAACTCGGCCGCGCAGGTATCCACGCGCTTGTAGACGGGCAGCAGGCCGAGTTCCTTTCTGCGCGTGGCGACGTCGGCCGCCGTGGCGCCGGTCAGCTCGCCTAGACGCGCATCGCTCAGGCCGCTGCGCTTGGCCGTGCGCAGCAGCGCGGGCGAGAGGGCGGCGAGGCTTCCGCCGGCGGCCGCTTCTTGCTCGAGATGCGACACGTCCTGGATCTGGTGCAGAAACCAGGGGTCCATGCCCGTCCATTCCGCCACCTGGGCCAGGCTCATGCCTCCCTCGCCCAGTGCATAGCGCACGTAGCTGAGCCGGTCCGGATGGGGCGAGACCAACCGCTGCGTCAGCAGCGCCGGGTCAATGGTGATGTGGCCCGCCTTTTTGCCGGTCTCGAGCGAGCGCACGCCCTTGAACAGCGCCTCCTTGAAGCTGCGCCCGATGGCCATGACCTCGCCCACCGAGTGCATTTGCGGCCCGAGCACGGTCTCGGCGCCGGGAAATTTCTCGAACTGCCATTTGG
>JBOGKL010000027.1:0-6054 GCA_050745525.1 Terriglobales bacterium
ACTGCAATTTTGAGTTTTTCTTCGTTCACGGGAGTTAAGGCCGGCTCTCGTTGCGGGTGGCACAGCGGCACACCGAAATGGGCATCGGTCCGGCGGTTTCGAATCGCGCGCGGCAAATACGGACTGCGGCACACGCGCCATATCTAGACTAGCACACTTCCGCCCTTCCTGCCATGACCAAGGTGGCCGGAGACCGGCCGGGGCGGCGTGTATGATGAAGCTCATGGCAGCCTCCGAATCCGCCTCTGCTGCGCACCTCGCCCTGGCCATGGACCTGGACCGCGTCGAGGCGCTTTCTGATGACCTGGAACGCGTCGCCGAGGACCGCGACGCCGCGGGCCTCATGCGCGCCCTGACCGGCATGTTCAAGGCGCGCGTGCCGCACTATCACTGGGTCGGCATTTATCTGCTCGAGGGCCAGGAACTGCGCCTCGGCCCTTATTCCGGCGCCCCCTCCCCGCACGCGCGCATTCCGGTGGGGCAGGGAATTTGCGGGGCGGCCGCCCGCGCCGGCGAGTCCATCGTGGTGCCCGACGTGCATGCCGACCAGCGTTATCTGGCCTGTTCGCTGGCCACGCGGTCGGAAATCGTGGTTCCCATCCTCGACAACGGCCGCGTCTTGGGAGAAATTGACATAGACAGCGATCGTCCCAACGCCTTTAACGAGCATGACCAGGCGCTGCTGGAGCGCGCCGCCTCCCTCATCGCCGGCGCCTTGGCCCGCGCGCCGCGCAAGCCACACTGGGACGAGCCGGAGGCGGTGACTGGCTAGTCCCGGCGCGGCATCCCCGGCCGCCGCCGAGTACGCGCGGCGCCGGGCGCGGCAGCAGCAGGCGTTGCAGCGCGGCCAGGCTCTGGACCTGCGGCTGGGTTTGGCAAAACTCGTCACTGTGGGCGTGTGGTTTGTCCTGGCCTGGATGTCGCTGCTGCGGCACATCTTCGCCGGCGCTTGGCTCTGGCTGCCGCTGGCATTTCTGGCTTTTCTCTTCTGGTGGCACGACCGCGTCGTGCGCCAACGGACGCGCGCCGAGCGCCTGTGCGCCTTTTACGAACGTGGCATGGCGCGTTTGGAGGACCGCTGGGCCGGCGGCGGTGACGCCGGCGAGCGCTTCCGCGACCCCGCCCACCCCTACGCCGATGATCTCGATGTCTTCGGCCGCGGAGGGCTGTTCGAGCTTCTCTCGACCGCGCGCACCACCATGGGGCAGCAATGCCTGGCTTCCTGGATATTGTCGCCCGCGCCCCCCGACGTCGTGCGCCTGCGTCAGGCGCGCGTGGCCGCGCTCCGCGGCGAGCTCGATTTGCGCGAGTCCATTGCCGCCCTGGGCGAGGATCTGAACCATACCCTCACCCCTGCGCGCCTGCGCGCCTGGGCCGAGGCTCCGGCGCAATTGGGCCCTCTGGGCATGCGCTGGCTGTACGCCGCCCTGGCCCTGGGCGCGATTGCGCTGCTCGTCTACGGCATAGTCAGCGGCCAGTTCGCCTACCTGTTTCTGCTGGTGCTGGCGGAAATTCTTCTCCTGTTTCGCCTCGGCCCCAAGTTGGAGCCGGTACTGGCCAACCGTGGCGCCCAAGGCGAGGGACTGCGTCTGTTCGCCGGTGTCCTCGATCGTCTGCCGCAGCCGGAGCCCGATGCGGCCTCCGCGCTTCGCCGCCTGGCCCAGCTCGCCGATTGGATCGAAGTCAAAGACAGCCTGCTCGGCCGCTGCCTGGACTTCTCGCTTCTGTATTCGGTCCATCTTGCCTTCGCCGCCGAAGCCTGGCGCCGCCGCCACGGCCCCCGTGTGGCAGCCTGGCTGGAGGCGGTGGCGGAGTTTGAAGCCTTGCTGGCGCTGGCCGGCTATGCGTACGAGCATCCCGGCGATCCCTTCCCCGAGCTCGACCACGCCGCTTCGCCGTTCCTGGCAGGCGAGGATTTGGGCCATCCCTTGCTCCCGGCGGCCACCTGCGTCCGCAACTCGGTCGCTTTGGATGCCGACACGCGTGTTCTGCTGATCTCCGGTTCCAACATGTCGGGCAAGAGCACCCTCCTGCGCACGGTGGGACTCAACGCCGTGCTGGCGCAGATGGGGGCGCCGGTACGTGCCGGCGGTCTGCGCATGACCCCGCTCGCTCTCGGTACGCGCCTGCGCACGTCCGATTCGCTGCAGCTCGGCCGCTCCGGCTTTTACTCGGAAATTCTTCGCCTGCGCCAGGTCTTCGAGCTCACCGGTAAGGGCTTGCCCGTCCTGTTTCTTTTCGATGAGCTTCTCGAAGGGACCAACTCACACGATCGCGTGCTGGGCGCCCAGGGCCTGTTGCGCGCCCTGCTCGCCCGCCCCACGCTGGGCATGATCACCACCCACGATCTGGCGCTGACGGGCATCGCCGCCGAGGGCGGCACGGCGGTACGCAATTTTCACTTCGAGGATCAGATCGAAGGCGGCGATGTTCACTTCGATCATCGCCTCCGTCCCGGCGTGGTACAGAAGAGCAACGCGCTCGCCCTGATGCGCATCATCGGCCTGGAGGTATAGAGAGCGAGACCGCCCGGCTTTTTCCTAGTGCCGGTGCTTTTTCTTCTTCCCGTGCCGCGGGTACGGGGACGAGGCCGGCGCCGGAGGCTCGGCCGGATGCGGCAGCGCCGTGCTGGCCGTCACCGTGGGCTCGCTCGCGCTTAGCCTAGGCTCCGGTGCGGGCGGAGGAGTGCTACGTGGCAGCTCGGGAACCGTGCCCAACGCCTCCACGGTGTGGCTTTCGCCTTCGCCGCGAACGCTGGTGAAGGATAGCCAAGCCACCCCGATCCCAAAAATCGCGTCCGGTACTGCGATCCACCACAGGTTCTCGCTCGCCATCCACACGGCCAGGGCGACGACGATGATGCCCAGCAGGATCAGTATGTAGTGCACTCCAGTTTGAATTTCGTCCGCCATAGCTCACTCCAGCCTATACGCTTTTGGCCCCTTACGCTAGTACGCTAGCTTCCCGCACTCAGGCTCTGGCCGCCCTTGCGCGCTACATGGAACTCGCTGCGCCGGCTGCCGTAGAAGCGGTAGACGATGAGGCCTATGATCATCCACCCGATGAAGCGCACCCAGGTCTCAATCGGCAGCGCGAACATCAAGCCGCCGCAGAATACGATGGCCAGGATCGGAAACAGCGGCACGAAGGGCACGCGGAAGCCGCGTGGCCGATCCGGCTGCTTGCGCCGCAGCACCAGCACCCCGATGGCGACCAGCACGAAGGCAAACAGCGTGCCGATATTGCTCAGGTCCGCGGCCGCTCCAATGTCCACCAGGCCCGCCGGAATCCCAACCGCCAGGCCGGCGATCCAACTGGACAAGTAGGGGGTCTGATACCGCGGGTGCACCTTGGAGAACACCGGCGGCAGCAGCCGGTCGCGCGACATCGCGAACCAGATGCGCGTCTGACCATATTGAAAAACCAGCAACGAACTGAGCATGCCCATGAGGGCGCCGATATCCACCGCGTACAACACAAACGGGTTCGCGTGCAGGTAGCGCAGCGCGTAGGAAACCGGGGCATCCGAGGCCGCCCCGTTGAGAAAGGTGTTGTACTTCATCATCCCCAGCAGCACGACGGCGACGCCGACGTACAGCACCGCGCACACGATCAGCGAGCCGATGATGCCGAAGGGAATGTCGCGCTGCGGATTGATGGCTTCTTCCGAGGCTGTCGAAACCGAGTCGAAACCGATATAGGTGAAAAACACGATCGCGCCGCCGGTCACGATGCCGGTCAGCCCGTGCGGCGCAAACGGATGCCAGTTTTTGGGGTTGACCATCATGCCGCCGGCGGCAATGAAGATCAGGATTGCGGCGATCTTAATGATGACCATGATGTTGTTGGTCTCGGCCGATTCGCGGATGCCGCGCACCAACAACATGGTCAATAACATCACCACCAGGAACCCGGGCAGGTTGAACCATGCCCCCGTGCGCACCCCGTTTTGCCAGATCGGTTCGGAGAGTTTGGGCGGCAACTGCAGGCCCATGGCGCCCAGCAAGCTTGTTAAGTACCCGGAGAATCCGACCGCCACGGCCACGTTGCTGACGGCGTATTCCAAGATCAAGTCCCAACCTATGATCCAGGCGATGAGCTCGCCCAGCGTGGCGTAGGAATAGGTGTACGCCGAGCCCGCGATGGGAATCATCGAGGCCAACTCGGCGTAACAGAGGCCCGCGAAGCTGCACGCCACGGCCACCAGGATGAACGAGAGGGCAATGGATGGTCCCGCCGCCGGGCGCCCGTGCAACATGGCGTGCGACAGGTTGCCGTAATGGATCAGGCTGGTGAATACGTCAAGTACCTGCGCGTGCAGGATCGAGGGCACGGCATAGTGTTCGCCCGCCGCCGCCGTGCCCGTGAGCACGAAAATGCCCGAACCCACGATGGCGCCGATGCCCAGCGCCACCAGGCTCCACGGCCCGAGCGTCTTCTTTAACTTGTGCGCCGGGTCTTCCGAATCGGCGATCAGCTTATCAATGGATTTGGTGCGCCAGAGCTGGGACGGCATGTGTTTATTGATTGGCGCGGGACTCGGTCGGCCTGCGGCCGACCTCAGCCCGCTTGCAGCGGTCCGCCAGGGCGCTGCCTGGCCAAGTGTGGCCAGGCAGCTCTCCTCTGGGCCCGCGCCGTATTATATGCCGGGGGCGGGCCTCCTCGCTCAGATCCGCGGCTTCCGCGCCGACTTGGCCCACGGTGGTCCACGGCGCGGCCCCCGGCTTAGGCTATCACCGCGCCGCCGTTGGCGCTCAGCACCGACCCGTTCATAAAATTGGACCACGGCGAACACAAAAACCCGATGCAGCCGGCGATTTCCTCCGGTTTTCCGACGCGGCCCAGCGGAATGGCGCCGAACACCCGCTCGGGATGAGCGCCGAAGGCCGGACGCGCCATGTCGGTATCCACCCACCCGGGCGCCATGCAGTTGACCAGAATGCCGTCGCGCGCCACCTCCGCCGCCAGGCCGCGCACAAACCCGATGACCCCGGCCTTCGCGGTTCCATAATCGGCGTGCCAGGCCTCGCCGCGCTGGCCCGCCGTCGAGGCCACGGCGATGATCCGCCCGCGCGGTGCCTCGCCCTTGCGCTCCTGTGTTTTTATTTGCCGCACCGCGGCCCGAGCCAGATGAAACACGCTGCTCAGGTTCGTATCGAGGCCGTGCTCCCAGGCCTGAGTGTCCATCCGCTCGATGGCGACGTCTTCTGCATTCCAAATGCCGGCGTTGGCGACGGCGATGTCCAGCCGCCCGTAGCGCTTTACCGCCTCGCCGACCAGCGCTGCACCGGCTTCCGGACGGCTGGCATCGGCGGCGATGGCGGCAATCCGCTCCGGCGCGCTGGCCACGACGGCCTCGGCCGCCGCCCGATTGTTCTGGTAGCTGAACACTACGCGAGCGCCCGCTTCCGCCAGCAGCCGCACCGTCGCCGCGCCAATCCCGCGCGAGCCGCCGCTGACTACCGCTGCTTGCCCATCGAGTGAAAGAAATAACATGCTCGGCATCCGCCTAGCGCATGGTAGCGGCCCCGACCTCGCCAAGGCAAGCGCTTCTGCGCGGAGCTCGGGCGGCCGCAGGCCGCCCGAGGTAGCTGTTAGCTGTTAGCTATTAGGAACTGCAGCGACGGTGGTCCGCCGGGGCGGACGGCCGAACACGAACGGGATGGCATCGGCAGCGAGTGTCGTATGTCAGTTTTGGGGTGCACTCCACTCTGCAAAGCGCGAAAAGTGTATCACTGGGTCGTTGTAAGTGGTTGATTTCATGGATCTGGCCGCGCGGGCGGGAGAGACCAGGTTGAGCTTTTATTGGCGCGGGACTCGGGCGGCCTGCGGCCGCCCTCAGCCCGCTGGCTGCGGTCTGCGAGAGCGCTGCCTGGCCATGGGTGGCCAGTCAGCTCTCCTACGGGGCCACGCCGGGGTGCGCGCCACTCGGTGATGCGCGCAAACTGTCTGATTTTCAAGGCCATGTTCTTGATTCCATTCCTCTTGCGTGGGGCCGCGCCGCCGCTTTCAGCGGCGGCAAAAGCGGTTGCGAAATCGGGGATGGGGGCCGGT
>JBOGKL010000028.1:0-14365 GCA_050745525.1 Terriglobales bacterium
GTCACGTACAGGTTCGAAGCGCCGTTGGCCCCGGTGGTGGTCGCGATCTGCGGGTATCCGTTCCCGTGCGGCAGGCCGAAGACGCGGAAGTGCGCCGGTCCGGTGATGGCGATCGTGCGCGGCGCGGCGAAGGTTTCGCCGCCGTCGCTGGAAACGGTATAGCGCAGGTCGTCATGCGGTCCGCTCCAGACCACGTGCAGGCGCCCGTCGGGCGTCACCACGCCATCGAAGCCCTCGACGGTGCCATTCTCGTCGCGCGGCATTGCCGGCTCGGTGCTGAGCTGGATGGGCGCCGACCAACGGACGCCATCGTCGGTCGAGCGTGAAAACACGATGCGCGCATCGGCGAGACGGTCTTGCGTCCAGCCGATGTAGAGGTTGCCCGCGAAGCGGCTGTGGGTGTTGTCGGCGACGATATAAGGCTTGTCCTCGAAGGGAATGTCGGGCGCGGTGGGGCTGGCAAACACCGCCGCGGCGTGCTTCTCCCAGGTACGCCCGCCGTCGAGCGAACGCCGGCAGAGAATGCCGTTGCGCGTGGCATTGTGCCCCCAATAGATCTGCGTGCCCAGATGATCAAAGGCGATCATGCACAAAAAGGCGTGGCCGCGGTTGTCGAACGTCACCGACACATCGCCGGAAGCCCGGTACGCGGTGGCCGCGGTGCCGCTGGCCAGGGTGAAGGTCCGGCCGCCGTCGCGGGAGTAGGAAGCCGAGGCGTTGCCCTGAAACACGGCCACGACCTGGGAGGGATTATTGGGATTGATGGCGATCGAGGGCTCGTTGTAATGCCCCGGCGTCTGGTTCAGCACCGCCCAGCTTCGCTGCGGCGCCGGCGCCAACTGCCCCGCGGCGGTCCAGCCGCAGGCGGCGCATAAGAGCAGCGCCGCCGCGGCCTTCCCTCTCCCGTTTCTAATTTTCCGGTGCAGCATCTCAGAAGCTCAACTTCAGTTGTATCTCCACGATGCGTGGCGATGCATCCCCGCCCAGGTACACCCCCAGCGGGCTGGTGGGCACGCTTACGGTGCTGATGGTCTGGCCGAACTCGGAACTGCTGAAGTCCGCCACCGGCTGATCGAAGTTGGGGTGATTGAAGAGATTGAAGAACTGCACGCCGAAGGAAAACTGCGCGCTCTCCGACAAGCGTGTGACGGGGATGTCCTTGTTCAGGCTCAGGTCGGTATCGAAAAAGCCGGGACCACGGAACTGGTTGCGCTGCTGTTGCCCGAAGCCGGAGGTGGGAGCACTGAAGTCGCTGGCATCTAAGCAGCTCGTGTCCACGCTGCACGTGGGCTGGTTGCCGCCGAGGTAATTGGCGAAGACCGGCCCGCCACTATTGTTGTACTTGGCCAGAAGCGATTGCTCGCCGCTGTCAATCACGGTAAACGGGAAACCGGTGTGGGCGAACACGGTGCCCGCAACCGTCCAGTCGCCCGCGAACAGCGACAGCGCGCGATTGCCCACGTTGTGCGGCGTCAGCCATACGTAGCCCACGTTGATGGAGTGGCGCACGTCGTAGTCGGCGTCGCCGTAGTTGGCGGCGATGTTGCCGGGATACTGCGGCGCCAGGATGCTCGAATTGGTGTCCTCGTTGAATCCCTCCACGCCGCCGTTGGAGACGTCATCGAGCGCATGCCCATAGGTGTACGTGGCCGTGAGCGTCAGCGCCTTGTTCACCCGATGGCGCAGCGCAAATGTGAGCCCGTTGTAGTTGGAGCGACCGTTGGTCATCAGCTCGCTCACCGTGGCGAAGCGGGGATCGGTTGGTGCCGTCGGCAGTCCGTTGAACCCGCCCGAACAGGCCGAGGAGGGGCAGTAGGCGTTGACGCCGCGATCAAAATAGGATTCGTTGACGCCGGAATTGCCCACGTAGTTGAGGCTGAAGGCCGTGTCCGCTCCCAGCGCGTGTTGCACTTCGAGGTTCCACTCCCGGTAAATCGAATCCTTGATCATGGGAGCGGCGGTGTACATGTTGGGCGGTGCGAAGCCCGGCACCGCGGCCTGCATCTGCGCCAGCGTCGAGCCGTTGGCGAAGCCGCTGGTGTAGGCCTGGTTATCAGCCGCTAGCGTGGCCTGCGCGCTGTTGGCAGCCGCCGGCGCAATCGAGCCTGAGGCGGTGAAGGTGCGCGCGTTGGGCGGATTTTGCGCCAAATCGGCGGCAATTTGGCCCGGCAGTCCTTCGGTGAACTCGCCGAAGCCGCCGCTGATCACCGTCGAGCTCGAGGCGAACGGCGACCAGTTAAAGCCGATGCGGGGCAGGAAGGAAACCGCCGTGTTCTGGAAGTACGCGCTGCGGCCGCTGGGATCAATGGCGGCGTTGAAGGGCTGGGCGGCGTCGTGGTCCAGGCTCTCGAACGGGCTGGTCAGGACGCCGAAGCAGTTGACGCGGCAGACGGGACTGGAGTTGTGCTCGAAGCGCGCCGTGAGCGTCACATTGAGCTTGTTGTTCACGCGCCAGTCGTCCTCGGCGTAGCCGCCGTCGTTGTAGATGGTGAGCGGTAGATCGTTGGCGGTGGAGAAGAACTGCGTGAACGTCTGCGCCTGGCCGCTGTAGAAGCCGCTCAGGGTCGCGGTCGCGGTGCCGGCGGCGTTGCCGCCCAGATGATCGGTGAAGATGTCGCGACGCATATTGGCGCCGAAGCGAAACGTCTGCGTGCCGTGAGTGTAGGCGTAGTTGTCGCCGTATTCGTACAGCAGGTCGTGGCGTCCGGTGAGGAACTCGTTGTCGGTTCCGATCGAGGAAAACGCGCCGCCGCTCAGCCGCAGTTCAAACGGCACCAGGCCCAGCGCGGTGCTGAAATTGGGCACGCCGTCCATCACGCTGATCCAGCGGAAGCCGGCCACGAATTCATTCACCGCTTGCGCGCTGAAGGTGTGGGTCTCGCTCAACTGGCCCTGCCACTCGGGCTGATCGCCCTGGATGTTGAGGGCCGGGGTGAAGGGCGAGGTCGAATCCACGCGAAAGCCATGGTCGGTCTGGAAGCGCACGAACACCCGGTCCGAGTTGCCGATCACCTGGTCAATGCGCCAGGCCAGAATCCATTCCGTGGTCAGGCTGTTGGGAGCGGCCACGAACTGCAGGACGCAGGGCACGCCCGCGCCCAGCGTCTTGAAGCTGCCGCAGCCGCCGTTGGCCAGGGTGTTTTGCGCGCTGGAAGCGCCCGGCGCTCCGTTATAGACGGAGAAAAACTGCTTGTAGAGCGGCACCGAAGCCGGGCTGTTGGCCTGGAGGTTCGCCAGCGTCGCCGCCTGGAACTGCGGGCTGGGGACGAGCACGCGGGCCGAAGTGGGCAGCACCACGCGCGCCCCCTCCTGGTCCACGTAGAAGAACGTTTTGTTCTTGAAGACCGGGCCGCCCAGGTCGGCCGCCCATTGGTTCACGTTGTCGAACGGGCGCTTGGTGCCGAAGGCGTTGTTGAAATAGTCGTTGGCGTTCATCACCCGCCCGTTCCAGTCGTAGACCGCGTCGCCGTGCCACTGATTCGAGCCCGACTTGGTGACGTATTCCACCTGCGAGCCCGCCATGTGTCCGTTCTGACCCGAGTAGGCGTTGCTGACCACGGTCGCGGTCGTGATCTCATTCAGGCCCAGGCTCAGGTTGGACGCGCCCGACTGGTTGTTGTTGTTGTACATGTTGGTGATGTCCATGCCGTTCAGCGTCATCAGGTTGCCGGTGGAGGGCAGGCCATACATGGAGAAGTTGCTGCCGCTGCCGCCCTGCGTGTTCATGATCGCGCCCGGACTCAGCTGCGCCAGCGCCGTCAGGTCCTGCCCCGGGTTGGGCAGATTTTCGACCTGATTGACGGAGATGTTGGTGGAGACATCGGCAGTCTGGGTGTGCAGCTCCTGGGCGCCGCCCTCTACGGTGACCGTCTGTGTCGCCGTCGCCAGGGCCAGGCGGAAGTTCGCCGTGGCCGCCTGGCCCACGGCCACAGACACCGGCTGGCTGGCCAGGCGGAATCCGGTGGCGCCGGCCTGCACCGTATAGGTTCCCGGCGCCACGAAGGAGAAGCGGTAGGCTCCTGTGAGTCCGGTGGTGAAGACCTGGTGCGAGCCTGTGGACGGGCTGAGGAGCGTGACTTTGGCGTTGGGGACGGCGGCGCCGCTGGCATCGGTGATGACGCCGGCGACGAACCCGGTGGTGCTGGACTGCGCGCGCAGCGCGCCCGCCCCGGCCGCCAGCATAAGGGCCAGAAGACACGCCGCCGCGGTGAGACCGGCCGCAGGCCGGAGCAGGCGCAGTTGCGAGAGCGTGGTCGCGATAGGGCGTAATTGGCGATCGTGCATGGCCCCTCCTAGGGCACCCGCCGGGGGCGGGTATCTGGTATCTGATATATCAAACGGCTAGAGAGTGTCAAGGCCTAATAGTAACCTGACCCGCGGGTTATTTATGGCACACTTGGGGCTTCCGGCGGTTGCATGAAGCTAAAAATTCCTGAAACTTTGACCCGGCAGGCGTATCGTCGCATCCGCGACGGGATTCTGAGCGGCGAGATGGGCGGCGATCACCGCCTCAGCGAGCAGGTGTTAGCGCAGGCGTTGGGCATTAGTAAATCGCCGATCCGCGAGGCCCTGAATCAGCTCGAGGTCGAGGGCCTGATCCGCATCCAGCCCCGGCGCGGCGCCTTCGTGCGCACCTTCTCGCTCCGCGACGTCGAGGAAATCTACGACGTGCGCGCGGCGCTGGAGTGTCACTTGATGCGTTCGGTGCGCCTGAGCCCGGCCCACAATGCCCGCCTGCACCGGCTGCTCGACGACGCCCGCCGCTATTTCCGTGCCCAGGACGGCCCCCGCTACGTGCGCGCCGACGTCGCCTTCCACGGCCTGCTGGCGCACTGCGGCGACAACGGCCGCTTGCAGCAAATCCTGGATCGCATGTGCGGCCAACTGCTGCTGCTGCGCCGGCGAACCTACAGCCTCACCGGCGAGCGTTCGGCCCAGGAACATCACCAGATCCTCCAGGCCCTGGAGGCGGGCGACAATCGCAAGGCGGAGCGGCTCATGGCACACCACATTGGCCGCGTCCGGGGCGCGCTGCTGGAGACCATGCGCGGCAACGGCACCGCCGCGCGCTGACGCCGCGCGATTTCCCTCTGTTCCCGCCCGGCGGAAGCCTGTACCATCCCGGTATGCGGCGGCTCACGCTCACGCACTGGATCTTCATTGCCCTCGTCGCCGGCATCGTCATCGGCGCCCTCTGGCCCCACTTCGGCGTGGCGCTGAGCCCACTGGAAGTGATCTTTCTGCGCCTGATCAAGATGATCGTGGGCCCGCTGATCTTCGCCACCCTCGTGGTCGGCATCGCCGGCCACGGCGAACTCGCCGGATTGGGCCGCATCGCGGTCAAGGCCGTCGTCTTCTTTGAGGTCGCCACCACCTGCGCGCTGGTGCTGGGCCTGGTGGCCGTCAACTGGCTCCGCCCGGGCGCGCGCGCCGACCTGCGCGCTCCGGCCGCCGCGGGCGCGGGAATGGGCGCGGGAGCCGCGCACACCGGGCTGGTTTCCACCCTCATCACCCACACCTTTCCCCAAAGCTTCGCCCGGGCTCTCGCCAACGGCGAAGTTCTGCAGGTAGTGGTGTTCAGCGTGCTGTTCGCCATCGCGCTGGTGATGGCCGGATGCGGCGAGGGCCAGCCCGCGCACGCGGTGCTGCACTTCTGCGAAGGCCTGATGCGCATCATGTTCAAGCTCACCGAAATCGTGATGTGGACGGCGCCGTTCGGCGTGCTCGGCGCCGTGGCCGCCAGCATCGGGCGGCAAGGGCTGGGTGTGCTGCTGCCGTTGCTCGAGCTGGTGGGCACGCTCTACGGCTCGCTGGTCGTGCTCATTGTGGTGGTCTTCGGCGCCGCGGTCATGATCTTCCGCGTGCCCCTGGGCCGTTTCTGGCGCGCGGTGAAAGAGCCCACGCTCATCGGCTTTTCAACTTCCAGCTCGGAGGCGGCTCTGCCCAGCGCCCTGGAAAACATGGAAGCCATGGGGGTCTCGCGCCGCATCGTGGGCTTTGTCATTCCCACCGGCTACAGCTTCAACCTCACCGGCACGGCGGTCTACCTGAGCCTCGCGGCCCTGTTCATCGCCCAAGCGGCGCACATGCACATGAGCCTGGGGCAGCAGATTTTCATGCTCCTGACGCTCATGCTCACCAGCAAGGGTGTGGCCGGAGTCTCGCGCGCCGCCATCGTCGTGCTGGCGGCCACCGCCGCCACGTTTGGGCTGCCCCTGAGCGGGGTCGCCCTGTTGCTGGGCGTGGATCAGTTCCTCGATATGAGCCGCACCGCCGTCAACGTCATCGGCAACTGCCTGGCCGCGGCCGTGGTCGCGCGCTGGGAGGGCGAGCGGTTGGAAGAGGTCCCGCCGCTGCCGGCGCGTCCCGCTCCCGCCATCCCGACCGCGGCCGGCTGAGAGCGCTACTCCGCTGCGGCTCCTGCCACCGTAGCCAGCGGATAATGGCTGGCCACGTAATCTTCAAGAATCACTATAAATTCATCCGCCAAACCCTCGCCATGCAAGGTCTTAAGCAGCTGCCCATCCACGTACACCGGCGCCTTGGGCGCCTCGAATGTTCCCGGCAGCGAGATGCCGAGGTTGGCGTGGCGGCTCTCGCCCGGCCCGTTCACGATGCAGCCCATGACGGCGACGCTCATGGCCTCGACGCCCGGTCGCTCGCGCCGCCAGATGGGCATCCGCTCGCGAATATGCCCCTGGATCTGCTCCGCCATGGCTTGAAAGAACGTGCTGGTCGTGCGTCCGCAGCCGGGGCAGGCGGTCACCTGCGGCGTGAACGAGCGCAGCTCGAGCGATTGCAGAATCTGCTGCGCCACGCGCACTTCCTCGCAGCGGTCGCCGTTGGGTGCGGGCGTGAGCGAGACGCGAATGGTGTCGCCGATGCCCTCCTGCAGCAGCACGGCCATAGCCGCCGTCGAGGCCACCACGCCCTTCGTCCCCATGCCCGCCTCGGTCAGGCCCAGATGCAGCGGGTAATCGCAGGCTGCAGCCAACTTGTGGTACACGGCGATGAGGTCCTGCACGCCCGACAGCTTGGCGCTGAGAATGATGCGGTCGTGGGGCAAGCCTTGCCGCTCGGCGGCGGCGGCCGATTCCAGCGCCGAAGCCACCACCGCCTCGATCATGACTTCTTTGGCCGTGCGCGGTTCCTTCTGGCGCGAGTTGGCGTCCATCATGCGCGTCAGCAGCGCCTGGTCGAGTGAGCCCCAGTTGACCCCAATGCGCACCGGCTTGCCGTGCCGCAGCGCGGCGGCGATCAACACCTGAAAATTCCCGTAGTCCTTGCGTCCGATATCGGCGTTGCCGGGATTGATGCGGAACTTGGCCAGCGCCGCGGCGCACTCGGGATAGCGCGTGAGCAGCAGGTGGCCGTTGTAGTGAAAGTCGCCGATGAGCGGCACGCGGCAGCCGCGATCGTCGAGCTGCTTACGAATGCGCGGCACCGCCTCGGCCGCGGCCTCGGTATTCACCGTGACCCGCACCAGTTCTGAGCCGGCTTCGGCCAGCGCCTCAACCTGCGCCGCGGTGGCCTCGACATCGACGGTGTCGGTATTGGTCATGGACTGGACGGCAATGGGATGCCCGCCGCCCACCCACACGCCGCCGACCTCGACGGCGGCCGATCGCCTCCGCTGCGGCATGATCTCAGTTCCTCACGACCACCGCGCGCACAATGTCGTTGTACACCACCACCGTCATCAGAATCAGCAGAAATGCAAACCCGGCCTGATAGACGCGCTCCTTGATGCGTACGCTGACGTCGTGGCGCAGGATGGATTCGATGAACAGAAACAAGATCATGCCACCATCCAGCACCGGAATCGGCAGCAGGTTCAGGATGCCCAGGTTCAGGCTGATTAGCGAGGTCACCGAAAACAGCGGCAGCAGCGTGGGCGCCCGCGCCGCCTCGCCCGTGACCGAGGCGATGCCGACCGGGCCCTCCAGTGTCTGAATCGAAGCCTTGTGCGAGACCAGCTTGCCCACCAAGTCCAGAATCACCACGCTGTAGCGCCGGTTGTCCTGCAAGGAGTGGTGCAGGGCCTCGCCGAAGGGCAGTTGCTGGTAGGTCACGTCGTTGGTGAACGCCGCGCCGATCATCCATTGTCGCTTGCCCTGGTTCGTCGCTAACGTGGGCGTCACCGGCAGCAGGAGGGTCTTGCCCTGGCGCGCGACGGTGAGCGAAATCGTATTGCCCGCGGCGCCCAGCTTCGCCAGTTTCAGCGGCGGCTGCGCCGCTTGAATCTGCGCCACCAGGTTGCCGGGGTCGAGCACCGCGTGCCCGTCCACGGCCAGCACGCAGTCGCCCGGGCGCAGCCCCGCGCGCGAGGCGGGCGAGCCACGGTTGATTTCGCCGAAGCGGGTCGCCTGCTCCGGCGCCACGCCCACGTAGGGCGGGTTGTCGTTGCCGTCGGGCACCGGCGTGATGGAAAGCGAAATCCGCCTGCCGTCGCGCTCGACCGTCAGCGGCAGCGAATGATCCACCGAGACGGCGGTCTTCAGAAACACCGTCTGCCAGTCGGGGTTGGAGGTGCCGTCCATCGAGACGATGCGGTCGCGCGGCTGCAAGCCGGCCTTGGCGGCGGGCGAACCGGGCTGCACCTGGGCGATCACGGCGGGTTGATCCATGACCGGATCGTGTGGGAACTCGCGCATGTAGACCGGAACCAGCAGCCCGATGGCCAGCACCACGTTCATGAACGGGCCCGCCACGGCGATGATGAAGCGCTGCCAGCGCGGCTTGGACAAAAATTCGTCCGGATTGCCCGTGGGCTGGTCCATCGGGTTTTCCCCGGCCATCCGCACGTAACCGCCCAGCGGCAGCAGGCTGATGCGGTAGTCGGTGGCGCCGGCGGTAAAGCCCAGCAGGCGTTTGCCGAACCCCAGCGAGAACGTCTCCACCCGGACGCCGAAGATCTTGGCCGCAAGGAAATGCCCGAGCTCGTGCACGAACACGATGACGCCGAGCACGACGGCAACCGCAACCGTATCTACCAGAATGTGAGTCATGCTTCCTGCCGGCCCGCTAACAGAGTGCGGTCAATTCCGCCTGCGCGGCCTGGCGCGCCTTCGCGTCCCAGGCGAGCACCTCGCCAATGCTGGTCGTCGCGGGCGCGCCCACCCGTTGCAACGTCTCTTCCACCACGCGCGCGATGGCGGGAAACTCGATCTGTCCGGCCACAAACCCCTCCAGCGCCACCTCGTCGGCGGCGTTCAGCACAGCACCCGCTGCCCCTCCCGCCCGCCAAGCCTGCCGCGCCAGGCGCAGGCTGGGGAACCGCTCGGCGTCGGGCGGGTAGAATTCCAACTTCCCTACCTCTTCCAATTTTAACGGCAAACGCGAGGCCGGAAGCCGCCGCGGGTAGGAGAGCGCATATTGGATCGGCGTACGCATATCGGGGGTGCCCAGTTGGGCGATTACCGAGCCGTCCACATACTCGACCATGGAATGCAGAATGGATTGAGGGTGGACGAGCACTGCGACATGGGACTCATCCAAGCCGAAAAGGTGGCAGGCTTCAATGATTTCAAAGCCTTTATTCATGAGCGTGGCCGAATCCAGCGTGACCCGCGCGCCCATGTTCCAGGTTGGGTGGCACAACGCCTGTGCCGGGGCGGCATGCTGCAGTTCTGCCGCTGAGAATTTCCAGAACGGACCACCCGAGGCCGTAAGGATCAGGCGCGCGACTTCCCTGGCCTCCCCCGCCCGCAGACATTGATGCAGTGCGCTGTGCTCGCTGTCCACCGGTACAATGGCGCCGCCGCCAGATTGCGCGGCCTGCAAGAGCAGCGCCCCGGCGGCGACGAGGGCTTCTTTGTTGGCCAGCGCCACCGTGCAGCCCTGATGCAGCGCGGCGGCAATGGCTTCGAGCGCCGCCACCCCCACAATGGCCGCCACCACGACCTCAGCGCCGCACTGGGTGGCCGCCGCCTCCAGACCCTCGGCGCCGTGCAGGATCTCCGGATGGTAGCTCGAGGGCAACCTCCGCCGCAGCTCTTGCGCCGCCTCCGCCGTGGCTACCGACAGCAGTTGCGGCCGGAACGTCGCCGCCTGCTCGGCCAACAGTTTCACGTTGCGGCCAGCCGCCAGTGCGACCGCCTCGAACTCGCCGGGAAGACCGGCAATGACGTCCAGCGTGTTGCGCCCAATCGAGCCGGTTGCGCCCAGTACCGCAACCCGGCGGAGCTTGGAGGAGGAAGGCAAGGCCGCAGGTCTTAGTGGAAGTAGGTTACATAGTACCAGAGGACGGGAGCGGCAAAGAGCAGCGCGTCTATGCGATCGAGCACGCCGCCATGGCCGGGGAATATCGTGCCCGAATCTTTCACCTGCGCGCCGCGCTTGAGCAGCGACTCGAATAGATCGCCCACCTGCGCCGCCACGTTGATCGCTCCACCTAGAGCGGCCATCGCGACGATGGGCCAGTGGCTGAGCGGCACGTTGGTCCACGCGCCCAGACCCGCGCCCAGCAGCACGGCGACGATAAATGCCGCCGCCGCTCCTTCCCAGGTCTTTTTCGGGCTCACGCGCGGCGCCATGCGATGCCGCCCCCAGGCCCGTCCCGCATAGAGCGCTGCGATGTCGCCCGCCCACACCACCACGAGGAGAAATACGAGCCAGATGATCCCGGCGCTGCTGTCGCGGATGGCGTCGAGCAGGCCGATGAACAGGCCGAGATAGAACATCCCGAACAGCGTCAGGCTCACGTTGGCCGCATGCTGCGCCACGCCTTCGGGTCGGCACAGCGCGCGCACGCCGAGAGCGAGGACGAGCGCGATGAGCACCGCCAGCCACACCTGCGGAGTCACCGGCAGCGAGACCAGCAGCACCAGCGCCACCGTGCCCACGCCGCCGATCCAGGCGAAGGGCGCCGCGCCGCCGGCGCGCGCCAGCTCCAGCCACTCGAGCAGCCCCGCCAGCGCCAGCAACGCCGTCAGCGCCGCAAACAACCACACCGGCGCCCACAGCACGGCCGCCAGCGCCGGAAGTGCCAGCGCGAGGGCCGTCCAAACGCGCGTCATGGACGACGGCTTTGCCGTTCCGAGCGTGGTTGCTTCAGCCGGTGCCGTTCCGCCTCCTGTGCCGACAAGCCGCCGAAGCGGCGCTCGCGGCCTTGAAAATCAACCAGAGCCTGCAGCAGATCGGTGCTGCAAAAATCGGGCCAGAGCACGGACGTGGTCCACAGCTCGGCGTAGGCGAGCTGCCACAGCAGAAAGTTGCTGATGCGCAGTTCCCCGCTGGTGCGGATCAACAGGTCCAGTTCGGGCAGGTGCGCGGTGGAAAGATGCGCCGCCAGGTCCTTTTCCTCGACCCGCAGGCTATCGAGCCTGCCCTCGCGCCGGGCTTGCTCGATCAGCGCCTGGCAGGCATCGGCCAGTTCGTGCCGTGCGCTGTAGTTCAGCGCCAGCGTCAGCACCATGCCCGTATTGGCCGCCGTGAGCGCGCGCGTGTGCTCCAGGTCCTGCCGCACCACGGCCGGCAGCTCGTGCAGCCGCCCGATGGCCTCCAGCCGGACATTGTTCCGGCTCAGCTCCGCCACCTCGCTGCGCAGATAGCGCCGCAGCAGCCGCATCAGGAAGTTCACCTCGGCCATGGGACGGCGCCAATTCTCAGCCGAGAAGGCGTACAAAGTGAGCGCGGGAATCTTCAGCCGTGTGCATGTCTCCACCACTTCACGCACGGCGCGCATGCCGGCCAGGTGTCCGCTGACCCGCGGCCGGTGGTGGCGTGCGGCCCAGCGCCCGCTGCCGTCCATGATGATGGCGAGGTGGCGCGGAAGGCGCGCCGGGTCCAGGCGGGCTTCGAGCGCGGCATCTTCGGTGACCGCCGCGGGTGCGGCCCCGGGGGTGGTGACGCTGAGATGGGCAAGCGGGGACACTCGGCCCTATTATCGCGCACGTCTCAGGCTTTGCTCAGCCAGGAAATGACGTCGTCCACGGTCACCACGCCTAAAATGCGCCGCTGCTCGTCCACAACGGGCAGAGCCAGCAGGTTGTACTTGTTGAACAGCGTGGCGACCTCACTCTCAGTCCGCTCGCGATCCACCGCGATGGGCTCTTCGGCCATGTCGCGCAGCACGCCGTCCGGGTGCGCCAGCCAGATGCAGCTCACCGGCACGGCCCCGGCCAGTTGGCCCTCGGCATTCAGCAGGAAAATCGTGGTCAGACCGGCCAGGTTCCCTTCGAAACTACGGGCCGCAGCCACGGCCGCGCTGGCGCTGGCCCCCTCGGGCAGCGCGACGAAGTCGGTGGTCATGCGCCCGCCGGCGGTGTCCTCCGGATAAGCGAGCAGATCGGCCACGTCCTCGCGCTCTTCGGCCTGCATCTCGCGCAGGATCTGCTTGGATTGTTCCTCGGGCAGGTCGGCCAGCACGTCGGCGGCCTCGTCCGGCTCCATTTCTTCGATGATGTCGGCAGCGCGGTCGCTCTCCAGTCCCTCGATCAGCGAACGCTGCAGCTTGGGCTGCACCTCGCCCAGAATGTCGGCGGCGACCTCGCTGTCGAGCGACCCAAAGACGGCCTCGCGTTCGGCCGGTGCCAGCTCTTCCATGATGTCGGCGGCGTCGGCCGGGTGCAGCCGCCCCAGCGCCTCATAGGTGATCTGCAGGCGCATGCGGCGCGCCGGGTCCACCTCCACCAGGTCAAAGGCGCGCCAGGGAATCGAGCGCGAGTGCGTCCACTCGGAGGCGCCGCGCAGCCACACGCGCGGCACGGCGCCCTGCAGCAGCCGCCGCAGCGCGCCCGAGACGCCGACATCCACCTGCTGCGCGCGCAGCTCGTAGCCGCCCTCGCGCTGGTACAGCTCCAGTCCGATATCGTTGACGCGCACCACTTTGCGCCCGTTGACGTCAATGATTTGCTGATCGAGCACGTCGTGACGCAATAGCAGGTGGCCTGAATTGGTCTCCAGCGGCACCGGCGCCACCTGCCGCATCTCCGCCGTCATGCCCTCCAGGTCCAGCCCCAGCAGCCGTAACGGCACCTGCCACAAGTTGCCGGCGTGCCGATAAATGACGTGCCGGACCAGGTTATCGTCGTGCTCCGGCTCGACCACGAGTTCGCGCACGTTGCCATAGCGGTGGCCATCGCCCCCGCGCAGCGGCAGGTTGATCAATTCCGTCAAATAGAACACGCCGCCCTCAGTCTGTCATACCTCGGTTGCCCTCGCCTCCCGCCGCCGCTGCCGGTTTCCATATAAAATGAACTTCGGAGGTCCGAGCGCTATGCCTGCCACGCCGCCTGATCCGAATACCATTGTCTGGTTTCGCGGACAGTTCGTCCGTCTCGCCGATGCCCACGTCAATATCCTGACGCACGGCCTCAACTACGGAACCGGAGTCTTTGAAGGGATTCGCGGCTATCACGACGAGCGCGACGGCAATCTCTATCTCATGCGCGCGGCCGATCATTACCGGCGCTGGAAGCAGAACTGCGGCATCCTGCGCCTGAGCGTCGAACAAAACGTGGACGAATTGTGTGAGCTTACGGCCGAGTTGTGCCGCCGCAACCAGTTCCATACCAACGTCTACGTGCGCCCGTTTGCCTACAAGGCCTCAGCCGCCATCGGCGTCCACTCCGATGCCAACGACGCCTATGCCATCGTGGTCGTGCCCTTCGGCGCCTACTTCGCCCGCCAGGGCGGCCTGAGCGCCGCGGTGAGCTCGTGGAAGCGCGTGGACGACAACGCCATTCCCGGCCGCGGCAAAATTGCCGGCGCCTACGCCAACAGCGTCCTGGCCGGTGACGAGGCCGCCGCCAACGGCTTTGACGAAGCGATCTTCCTTAACCAGGCCGGACATGTCTGCGAAGCCGCCGCTGCCAACGTTTTTCTGGTGCGTCACGGCCAGTTGATCACCCCATCGGTGAGCGAGGACATCCTCGAGGGCATCACGCGCGAAAGCGTCATCGAACTGGCACGCCAGGAACTCCATCTCGCCGTGGTCGAGCGGCCCGTGGATCGCACCGAGCTGTACATCGCCGAAGAAATGTTCCTGTGCGGCACGGGAGCGGAAATCAAGCCCGTCATCTCGGTGGATCATCGCCCCGTGGGCGCCGGCGAGCCCGGCCCGCTCACGCGCAAACTCAGCGACATTTACCGCGAAGCCACGCGCGGGCACGTCCCCGCCTACCGGCACTGGCTGACACCGGCGTACACGCCCGAGGCCGTCCGTGCCTGAGATCGAAAGCCCCGCCCCAGAGGCCACCCCGACGCCCGGCGAGGGCGCGCCCACACCGGAACCGGACCACGCGCCCGCTCCTGGCCCGGCTAGCCCCGCCGCTGAGGCCGGCGCGCCTCTGCCCGGGGATGCTCCCGCAGAGCGTCCGCAGCGGCCCGAGCGCCGGCGCCCGCCGCATCCACGCCGCCGTCG
>JBOGKL010000029.1:0-3239 GCA_050745525.1 Terriglobales bacterium
CCCCGGCTCTCGAAGAACTGGTGAATACTTTCCACCGAGTTATAGGTACGACGAAAGCCCGCCTCAGGCGGTTTCATGGATTGGCGCTCGCGGCGCTGAAACACGGGGACGGGAGACGCATCGTGCAGCAGCGCCGGAGGAATTTCCGAGAGGAAGCGCGACGGCACCGCCGGCTCGTAACCTTGGGCGGCAAAGCGGCGGCGGCGGGCGGCGTGGGTCACTACGAGCGCCTGGCGCGCGCGCGTCATACCCACGTAGCAGAGGCGGCGTTCCTCTTCCATTTCTGAAGGCGAGTTGAAGGTGCGGCTGTGCGGGAACAGCCCCTCCTCGAGCCCCACCAGAAACACCACGTCAAACTCCAGGCCTTTGGCCGCATGCAGCGACATCATTTGCACCCGGACCTGGGGATCAAAATCGTCCTGATCGCTGAGCAGGGCGGCGTGATCGAGAAAATCGGCCACGGATTCGCCGCGCGCGGCCGCATCGGCGGCGGCGTTGAGCAACTCGCCGAGGTTCTCCAGGCGCGCCGCGGCTTCCGGCGTGGCCTCCTCCTCGAGCACGCGCGCGTAGCCGGTGCGCTCGACCACCATACGCGCCAGGGCATCCGGCGGCGTGGGCAGCAGGGCCGCGGTGCGCAGATCGGCCATGAGCTGGTAGAAGGCGGCCAGCGGCGGCAGCGCGCGTGCGGCCAGGCCGGCCCCGCCTTCCAGGGCCGACTTCACAGCTTCCAGACAGGTCAGGTTGCGCTCGCGCATGAGCCGCTCGATGGCATCGAGCGTGACTTTGCCGATGCCGCGCACCGGGGTGTTGATGATGCGCAGCCAGGCGACCGAATCGGCCGGGTTCACGGCGGCGCGCAGATAGGCGAGCAGGTCGCGCACTTCCGCGCGCTCGTAAAAGCTGAAGCCACCGAGAACCTTATAAGCCAGACCGTAGCGGCGCAGAGCCTCTTCCAGAAGACGCGACTGGGCGTTGGTGCGGTAGAGGACGGCGATCGAGGGCGGCGTCTGCATCGCCAGGCGCGAGCGGATGGCATCGGCCACCCAGAGCGCCTCCTGTTCGGCATCGGCGGATAGACAGTAGCCGACCGGTTCGCCAGCGGCGGCTTCGGTCCAGAGCTTCTTGCCCTTGCGCTCCAGGTTGTTGGCCACCACGCTGGAGGCGGCCGAAAGTATGTTTTGGCTGGAACGGTAGTTCTGCTCGAGGCGCACAATGCGCGCGCCGGCGAAGTCGCGCTCGAAGTCCAGGATGTTGTGGATGTCGGCGCCACGCCAGGAATAGATGGACTGGTCCTCGTCGCCCACCACGCACAGGTTCTGCGTCTGCTGGGTGAGCAGGCGCAGCAGCTCGTACTGGGGACGGTTGGTGTCCTGGTACTCATCCACCATGAGAAAGCGATAGCGCTGGTTGTAGCGCTCGGCGGTTTCCGGACTCTGGCGCAGCAGGCGCGCGGTTTCGAGCAGCAGATCGTCAAAGTCGAGGGCGTGGGCCTGCTGCAGGCCGTGCTGGTAACGCTCGAAGATCACCGCTACGCGCTCGCTGGTGGGATCGGCGGCGCGCTCGTGAAACTGCGCCGGCCCGAAGCCACGGTTTTTGGCGGCCGAGATGCGGCTGAGGACGGTGCGCGGGGCGAAGGCCTTGTCATCGAGGCCCAGCGCCTTGATGACCGACTTGACGAGGCGCAACTGCTCGTCCTCGGCGTAGATGATGAAGTCGCGCGGGCCACCGACGGCGCCATAATCGCGGCGCAAGGCGCGCACGCAAAAGGCGTGGAAGGTGGAAATCTGCGGCTGCGCGTAGGCATCGTAAGAGAGCAGCGCGGCCACGCGCTGCTGCATCTGCTCGGCGGCCTTGTTGGTGAACGTCATCGCCAGAATCGAGGCGGGAGGGATACGATAGTGGGCGATGAGATGGACGATGCGATGCGTGATGACGCGGGTTTTGCCGCTGCCGGCGCCCGCCAGAATCAGCAGCGGTCCCTCGTGGTGCTCGGCGGCGGCGCGCTGGGCGGGATTGAGCGAAGCCAGCGTCGCGGAAGCGGAAGGAGCCACACAGTAATTTTGACATTGATTGGCGCGGGGCCCCAGCCCGCCCGGACGTGAGGTCGTAGGGAGGGGCATGCTGGGCTTGTACTCATTTTTGCTGGGCTTGGGGCTGGCGGCGCTGGCGCCGCTGCTATGGCTGCGCAATAGCCCCGACGGGCGCTACACGCGGTTTTTGAGCGAGCGCTTCGGGCAGCTCGCCCCGCTGGGCGGGTCGCAGGGCGCGATCTGGGTACATGCGGTTTCCGTCGGCGAGGCGCTGGCCATGGAGCGGCTGATCGCGCAACTGCAGTGGCGATTTCCGGAGCGTCCCGTGGTGCTCTCGGTGACCACGGCGGCGGGGCGGCGCGTGGCGCAGGGACGCATCGCCGCCGAGCGCGTTTTTTATTTTCCGCTCGATTTCCGCTTCGCCGCGCGGCGGGCGCTGCGCGCGCTGCGTCCGGTGCTGATCGTGATCGCCGAGACCGAGATCTGGCCCAATTTTTTGTGCGAGGCGGCGCTGGCGCAGGTGCCGGTCATGTTTCTGAACGGGCGCATCTCCGGACGCAGCTATGCGCGCTACCGTCTGATCCGGCGTTTCCTGGCGCCGGTGCTGGCGGGCGTGCATACATTCCTGATGCAGACGGCGACCGACGCCGAACGCGTGGTGGAGCTGGGGGCGCCCGCCGCCCAGGTGCGGGTGGGCGGGAATGTGAAGTTCGACCTGGTACCGCCGGACCAGCCGCGCTTCGTTTCGCTGCTGCGGACCGGCTCGCGGCGCGCCAACATCGAGCAGCTCATCGTGGCGGGCAGCACGATGGAGGGCGAGGAGAGCGAATTGCTCGCGGCCTTCCGCGCCGTGTCGAGTCCGGCGCGGATGCTGGTGCTGGCGCCGCGGCATCCCCAGCGGTTTGAGACCGTGGCCGGGCTGCTGGCGGCTTCCGGACTGCCGTGGAGGCGGCGCACGGCGCTGGGACCGGAGGAAACCGCGGCCATGCCGGCAGGAGGCGTGTTGCTGCTGGATTCCTTGGGCGAACTGGCCAGCGCCTACTCGACCGCCACCGTGGCCTTTGTCGGCGGGTCGCTGGTGCCGCATGGCGGCCATAACCTGCTTGAGCCCGCCTACTGGGGCGTGCCGGTCACCTTCGGCCGGCACATGGAAAATTTCCGCAGCATTGCCGAACAGTTCCTGGCGGCACAGGCGGCGCACGCCGTGGC
>JBOGKL010000030.1:0-9176 GCA_050745525.1 Terriglobales bacterium
GCTACTTTGGCGAGGTCACCTATCTCGACTACCGGCCCTCGGTGGGCGCCTATGAATTCGGCTACATCGAGCCCGACGTCAGCGACAACAACTTTATCTACGCCACCGGCGGCGGCAGCGCGCTGAACCGCTACGACTGGAAGACACGGCAAATCTTCGACATCAGCGCACCTTCGGTGCTGGACGGGCTGCGGCTGCGCTATGCCACCAGCCCGCAGGCGCAGTCGCCCGCCGATCCGCAGGCGCTCTACCTGGGCGCGCAGGCGGTGCTCGAAACCAAGGATCGCGGCCTGCGCTGGCAGGCGATCAGCCCCGACCTGACCGGCGGCGGCCGGGCCGCGCTCACCGCCGTGGCGCCCTCGCCGGCGCAGCCGGGGGCGATCTGGGCGGGCACCTCTGACGGGCGGATCGAGGTCACGCTCGACGGCCAGAAGTGGTCCAACGTGACCCCGGCCGCGGTGCCGCCGGGCACACCCATAGAGATGATCGAGGCATCCCCTGGCACGGGGCCGCATGCGGCCACGACCGCTTATGCGGTCTTCGAGCGGCACACGCACAACGACTTCGCACCTTACATCTACCGCACCCGCGACGGCGGACAGCACTGGACGCGCATCACCGACGGCATTCCGGTGGGCGATTTCGTGCGCGTCGTGCGCGCCGACCCCAAGCAGCCCGGATTGCTGTTTGCCGGCACCGAGCACGGCGTGTTCGTTTCGTTCAACGACGGCGCGGCTTGGGAATCGCTGCAGTTGCGGATGCCGCGCTCCTCGGTGCGCGACATGGTGGACTACGCCAACGACCTCATCATTTGCACCTACGGGCGGGCCATGTGGATCCTCGACGACCTGAGCCCGCTGCGCGCGCTGGCGCGGCATCCCGGCGATACGGCGACGCGGCTGTTTGCGCCCGAGACCGCCATCCGCGTGCAGCCGGACGTGAACTACGACACGCCGTTCCCGCCGGAGATGCCGACGGGCACGAATCCGCCGGCGGGGGCCATCCTCAATTACTATCTGGCGGCGCCGGCGAGCAAGGTCACGCTCAGCGTCTACGACAGCGCCGGGCATCTGGTCCGGCGGCTGACGAGCACGACCATGGACGGGCGGGGCGCCCCGCAGCCGCCGCCGCAGTTGGCGATTCCCAACTACTGGCTGGCGCGGCCGCATCCGCTGCCCACCGGCGCGGGCATGCACCGCGTGAGTTGGGACCTGCGCTACACAGCGCCGCCCGCGTTCTCCCATACGCAGCCTATCGCGGCGCTGCTGCACAACACACCGAGCGACCCGCGCGGACCGTTCGTCACCGCCGGGCAGTACGAGTTGCGGCTCGAGGTGGACGGCGCAACGTATCGCCAGCCGCTGACGGTCACCATGGACCCACAGATCACGGTCCCCCTGGCCGGGCTTGAGCAGCAGCGCGATTTGGGGTTGGCCATCGCCGCCGCCATGCGCGCCAGCTACGAGGCCGCCGGACAGTTGTCTGGGGGCGCGCGCAACGGGCTGAGCGCGGCCGAACGCAAGCAACTGCAGGCGCTCGGCGCCAGCGGGCGGCGGCGCTTCGGACGATTCCGGCGCGCAGCGCCGGCGGGGCCGGCCAGCTTCCGTCAGCTCAACGGCGGGCTGGGGCGGCTGCTGACGCTCATCGAGCTGAGCGACGATGCGCCCACGCCCACCATGGAGGGCAACTACCAGCGGCTGTGCCGGCAATTGCAGCAGTCGCTCGCGGTCTGGCGCGGGCTCAGCGCCAATCCCGCCACGGCGCCGGCGGCGTCCTGCGCAGGGCATTAAACAGCGCCGGGGCCTTGCGGCCACGGCGCACGGGTAGTCTGGTCCTATAATCGAACCGTATTGGCCAGCGCAGGATCATGCCCGCAATGACCGAGCAGCCGGACGCGGCTGCGGGTGCATCCCTCCGCGCTCCGTGGTGGCGGTGGTGGGGGACGGATGGCCGCACCGAGCGGCTGTACTTCGCCCTGGCCATCGTCATCGGCATTGTCGCCGGGCTGGCGACGGTGGCCTTCCGCTACGCGTTTGAGCTGCTCCATCTCTACCTGCTGACGCCCGCGCTGGGGCGCCCGGTGTGGCGGACCGTGGCCGTGCCCACCGTCACCGGGCTGGTCATCGCGGTTCTGATCCTGCGCCATTTTTCCGGCGCCCGCGGCAGCGGCGTCAACCAGACCAAAGCGGCGCTGTATGTCTACGACGGCTACATTTCCTTCCGCACCGTGGTGGGCAAGTTCCTCACCGCGGCGCTGGCCATCGGCAGCGGCCAGTCGCTGGGCCCGGAGGACCCCTCGCTGCAGATCGGCGCCGGGCTGGCCTCGCTCATCGGGCGGCGGCTGAAGCTGTCGCGAGCCAAGCAGCGGATGTTGGCGCCGCTGGGCGCCGCGGCGGGGCTGGCCGCGGCCTTCAACGCGCCCATCGCCGCGGTGCTGTTCACGATTGAAGAAGTGGTCGGGCGCTGGAGCTCGGGCGTGGTGGGCGCCGTGGTGCTGGCGGCGGTGGCCAGCACCGTGGTGGAACGCGCCTTCTTCGGCGATCATCCGCTCTTTCAGGCGCCGCCGTTTGAGTTGCGGCACGCCTCCGAGCTGGCCGCCTACGCCGTGCTGGGCGTGGTGGGCGGGTTCTTGTCGCTGCTGTTCATCAAGCTGGTGGCATGGATGCGCCCCCGCTTTTTTAAAGCCTCGCACCGCGCCAAGTACTTTCATCCGGCGCTCGCCGGACTGGTGATCGGCGTGGTGGGGATTTGGTTCCCGCAGATCATGGGCGCCGGCTATAACGTGGTCAACAACGCCATGGGGGGCGCCTACCTGTGGCCCCTGCTGGCCATCCTGTCGCTGCTGAAAATAGGCGCCACCGCGCTCTCGTTTTCCAGCGGCACGCCGGGCGGCATGTTCGCTCCCGTGCTGTTCATCGGGGCCATGATGGGCGGCGCCGTGGGCGGGGCCGAGCATATGCTGCTGCCGCGCTTGACCGCGCCGGTTGGCGTGTACGCGCTGGTGGGCATGGGCACGGCCTTCGCCGGCATTCTGCGCGCGCCCATGACCTCGGTGTTTCTGGTGGTCGAGGTCTCCGGCAGCTACGATATCGTGCTGCCGCTGGTCATCTCCAACGCGATTGCGTTTTATATCTCCCGGCGCTGGCACCCGGAACCCATCTTCGACATGCTCACGCGCCAGGACGGCATCACGCTGCCCTCCATGGAAGAGCGCCGCGAGGAGGAAGTGCTGCACGTGGAAGACGCCATGCAGGCGCCCTACGGCGGCGGCCGGGCCACGCCGCCGGTGATCGCGGCCGAGCGCCCGGTGCGCGAAGCCTGGCTGAAGGCGCAGACGGCGCCGCGCAAGTTCGTGCTCGTCAACAGCGGACGCGGCCTCTGGTACGGCGTCACGCTCGACATGCTGGCGCCGCTGGTGGTGCAGGCGCAGGAGGAGCGGCCGTTGAGTGAGGTGCTGCAGCCGGCGTGGCGGCTGCCGGTGCTCTATCCCGATCAGCCGCTGGAAACGTTTTTGCGCGAGGCCGGCGATGAGCCGCTGCTGCCGGTCATTCATCGCGCCAACGGCCTGCTGCTGGGCGTGCTGCGGCTCACCGACGCGCTCAACGCGTACCATAGAAGCGGATCATGAAGAGCTGGTGGGCCATTCTGCTGCCGCTGGCGCTGGGCCTGATCGGGCTGGGCGAGTTCCTGCCCCGCCTGCGCTCGGGCAGCTACGGCCTGCCGCAGATTCTGGGCCTGATGATCGTCGGGGTGTGCTTCGGCGTCGCCTGGGGCGGCCTGCAGGCGCGGCGGAAAAGCAAAAGCCCAGGGGCGGAATGATCCCGGCGCTGAACGCCTGGCGCGATTTTTACGTGGTCGCCGGCGCTGCGGCCGGGGCGCTGATCGGCTTGCAGTTCGTGGTGGTGACGCTGATCGCCGACATGCCCGCGCCCCAGGACCTGGAGCGCGCCAGCGCGGCGTTTTCCTCCCCCACCATCGTGCATTTGTCCACGGCACTGCTGCTGGCCGCCACCGGCAGCGCGCCCTGGAACAGCGTGGCAGCGCTGGGCTGGGCCTGGGGCGTGATCGGCGTGGCGGGACTGGTCTACGCGGGCATGGTGGTGCGGCGCATCGGCGCCCAAACGGCGTACCGGCCCGAACCCGATGACTGGGCCTACTACGCGGTGCTGCCCGTGGCCGCCTATGCCGCGCTGGTGGTGGCGGCGGGGCTGAGTCCGGGACAGGGGCGGGCCGCGCTTTACCTGGCTGCCGCGGCGACACTGGCGTTGCTGTTTCTGGGTGTCCGCAACGCCTGGGACACAGTCACCTTCCACATGTTCTCCCGCCGGCGCGACCAGCCCGACGGACGGAAAAGCTAGCGCCACCCCCAGCCCTGTAAGGTCATGCCCGTTCGAAACCCAGCCCCGCCGCCTCCGTCCGGCAAGCAATGAGCCTGGGTGGCACTAGCACCTTAGAGCGGATCGCGCACCGGCAAACCAGGGACGGTCAAGAAACCGGCGTCATGCGTCCAGAGCTCGCGCGCGCCGTGCTCACGCGCAATACAGGCGATCTGCAGGTCAAAGATGCGGGTGCCGCGCACGCCCATACGGTTCGCATGGGAGGCCAAGCGGTTCGCCATCCCCGCCGAAGGCATCCAGATCGCGCCTCCGGCGCGTGTGATATCGGCGATCATTGCCTCCACCACGTGCAAGGCAACCGCCTTCGGCCCCACCGCCGACCCGCTCAGCACGCTCCACAACTCCGCCACCACGGGCCAGGACACACCCCATCCGCCCGGAGCGTTCCGCGCGGCCTCCAGGGCCACCCGGGCCGGCGCATGCTCGGGCACCCCGGCCCGATGCACGTAAACCAGCAGGTTGGTGTCAATCGCGATCACGATGGCGATTGATCCATTCGTACATCTTCTCCCGGTCGGAAACGTCAAAGCCCGGCGCCAGTCCGCCAGGACTTGTAGTCCAGCGAAAGGGACTGAGCGATGTCCGGGCCGGAGCTTTGAGCTCGCGCTGCAGGGCCGACGCTACGAATTCACGCAGTGTGGTGCGCCGGCGTGCGGCCGCCACCTTGACCTCGATTAGCAGTTCATCGGGCAGTTCGATGGTGGTCTTCATCAGCCCATTTTACCGTAAAACCAGCAAACTGGCGCGCGGGCGGGGCAGATCGATCTTTCCACCCATTCCGACCGAATCACGGCCCGAAGGGCCCGGACGACATTGACAAAGGATACAAAATACAGTATGAAATACCATCCGACCTTGGCAACTAGGTGTGGCTGCGAGGTCAGCGGAGGTGACACGATTGAAGCGCGCACTCAACACATTCGTGGTTCTTTTTGCGGCGATCGGTTTTCTGCTGGCGGGAGGCCGCTGGGCCTCCGGGCAGGCGACAACGGTGGGACAGGTGCAAGGGACAGTAGTAGATCCCTCGGGCGCGGTCGTGCCGGGAGCGACGGTGATCCTGGGAGAGCCCTCGGTGGGCTATCGCTCCCTGGCCACCTCGAACGCCTCGGGCACGTATCTGTTCGCCAGCGTGCTCCCCGGCACCTACACGGTCACCGCGGTCGCGAAAGGATTCGCGACCAAGGTGTACGGCGGCGTGGTGGTCACGGCGGGGGAGACGGCGAACATCAAGGTGCAACTGCAGTTGGGCGCGGCGACACAGACGGTGACGGTATCGGCCGCGGGCCAGCTTCTGCAGACTTCCAGCGCCAAGCTGGCCACCACGGTGAGCACGAGCGCGATCAACAATCTGCCGATGGCCGGACGCGATACCTTGCCCTTCGCGCAACTGGTACCGGCGGCGCAGACCGGCGGTAGCCAGCGCTTTACGACCTTCAATTCCATGCCCAACGGCGCCATCAACATCAGCGTGGACGGCGCCAACGACAACTTCCAGCGCTTCCGCACCTCGACCTCCGCCTTCATGGATCCGGCCGGGCTGCGCCTGGGCGCGATTCAGGAAGTCACCGTGTCCACCTCGAATCTGAGCACCAAAGCGGACGCCACCGGCGGCGCGGCCTCGCTGGAGTTCACCACCAAGCGCGGCACCAACCAGTTCCATGGCAGCGCCTTCTGGCAAGCCGAAAACAGCGGCCTCAACGCGAACTCGTATCAGAACGACGCCTATCTCGCCGCCGGGCTGACGGCCTTGGGAACCAAGCGGCCCTCGCGCACGAACGACTTTGGCATGAACATCGGCGGACCGATTCTTCACAACAAGCTGTTCTTCTTTCTCAATTTTGAGTGGCAGAACACGCCCTCGACGCGCATCTACTCGGAATCCCTGCTGACACCGGCCGCGCAGCTGGGCAATTTTGCCTACACGCGCGCCGACAACGGCCAGCAGCAAACCGTGAACCTGTTGCAGATGGCGGCCAACGCTCGCGGAGGCCCGTATCCGTCGAGCGTCAACCCGAACATCGCGACCATTCTTGGCCAAATTAACTCCGCCGCCGCCGGCGGGACGCTCTCCCCAAACTCAACCGATGCCTACAGCCAGGGGCTGGAGCAGACCCTGAGCTTCACCCAGACGGCCAGCTCCGCGCAACGGTGGCCGACCCTGCGCCTGGATTACCAGATCACACCGAACCTGCACTGGCGCGGGTCCTACAATTTGTCGTTCAGCAACAGCAATCCGTTGGGCAGCCCGGTGTATCCCGGCGATCCGGTCCGGATTGGCGGCGTGACCAGCACCTACGACACCTTCGCCACCGGCCTGGATTGGACGATCACGCCCAACCTCACCAACACCGTGGATTTCGGAATCCTGAACGTCATCGAGAACGCACAACCGGAGAATTCGTTCAACGCCTTCCAGGGCTATCCCTATCTTCCGGTGCCCGACAACTTCGCCGCGACCGGGGATGCCGCCTTCACGCCTCTCACGCCGGAGAACACCAGCATTCTGCCCGAACCGAACAACAATCCTGTCTGGACGCTCTCGGACAACGTGACCTGGTCGCGCGGCAATCATGTCTACACCTTCGGGGGGCAATGGCGGTACTCGAACGTGAACGACGTCTATACCGAACCACCGATTGCGGAGAACCTGGGCATATCGGCGCTCGATCCGATTGCCGGGATGTTCAATACGTCGGCGTCGGGTTGTGCGTCGGCAAGCCAAGGCTGTTTTCCGGGAGGCCTCTCGACCGCGAACAATAACGAGGCGCTGCAGGACGCCGAGGCGCTGTACTCGACCCTCACCGGCCGGGTTTCGTCGGTATCCGGACTGGTGCCGTTGGACACCAGTTCCAAGCCCTACACCTATAAGCCGCTGGGCACCACCTGGCTGCACGAAAAGCAGGCGCTGGGCGGCGTTTACTTCCAGGACAACTGGAAGGTGCTGCCCGACCTGTCCCTCAACTACGGCCTGCGCTGGGAGTTCTCCGGCCCGCTCGTGAACAGCAATGACTTTTTCACCAGCCCCGATCTGGCCAACTTCTACGGCCCTTCCACGGGTCTATTTCAACCCGGCGTTCTCAACGGCGTGGCCAACCCGCAAATTACCGTGCGCCCGCAGACCTACCCGGCCGATTTGAAGGAGATTGATCCGAAATTCGGCTTTGCCTGGAACCCGAACTTCACCAGCGGGCTCCTGGGCAAGCTGGCCGGCGGCAGCAACCTCGTCATCCACGGCGGCTTTGCCGTCAATCACTATGACGAAGGCTGGTACCCGTGGGAGACCGCCTCCATCGGCAGCTTGTACAACCAAACGGTCTCGCTGAACCCGGGGCAATTCACCCCCGGATCCATTTCCTTTGACCCAACGGGGGCTTCGTTCAAGCCCAACACCCTGCCGGGGAGCTTTCAATCCTCGTTTCCGGAATCCGCGCTCACGTTTACCCAGGACGGGACGTTCAGCACGGTGGACCCCAACATCAAGACGCCCTACGTGGAGAACTGGACGTTTGGGATCGAACGGGAGTTCGCCCATAGCTGGGCCCTGGATGTGAACTACATTGGGAATCACTCGGTTCACGAGTGGATGCTCTACGACCTGAACGAGGTCAACGTCTTCAACAACGGCTTCCTCCAGGATTTCAAGAACGCGCAAGCCAACCTCACCGCCAGCGGCGGTACCAGCTTCGCCGGCCCCAATCCGACGCCCATCCTGAGCCAGGCCTTCGCCGGGCACTCGGCGAGCAGCACCTTTGCCAACCCCAGCGATATCTTCCTGGTGCAGAGCGGGCAGGCGGGCGCGCTGGCGGGGCTCATCACCCAAACCCCGGCCTTTTTCTGCAATCTGGTCGGCAACACGTTTTCCCCGTGCGTCGCCCAGGGCTATGTCAGCGCCGGCCATAGGCCCACGCCGACGGCCTACCCCATCAACATGTTCCAGGTCAATCCGTATGCCGAGGGCCAGGCACTCATGTACCTATCCGATCCCGGCAGCACCACCTATAGCGGCTTGCAGGCGGTGGTAAAGCACCCCTTCGGCCACGGGCTGAACTTTGAGGCGAGCTATACCTGGAGTCACGCGCTGTCGAACCGCTACCTGGGCGACTACTACTCCGCCGACGGAGCGCTGGATGACTTCGCCACCATGCGTGACATGGGCATGAATAAGGGACCGTCGCCCTACGATCTGCGCAACGTGTTCCGCACCTATTTCACCTACCAGCTCCCGTTTGGCAGCGGACGGGCGTTGAACGGGAACTCGATGTTCAACAAAGTCCTGGGCGGCTGGACCGTGGGCTCGGTGATCACCATCCAAAGCGGGCGCAACTTCAAACTGGCCGGCGGGCAGAATACCTACAACTACTTTGACGGTCCGACACCGGCCAACGCGCTGGGAACCACGTTGGGCATTCTCGACTATGTCCCGAATGAAAATGACAACGGCGTGGTCCTGAACGGAATGAACGTGCAACAGCTGCAGCAGCAGGTGGGACTGTACTCGACCGGAAGCGACCGCAATCCGATCTCCATTCTCCCTGCCAGTTTGTTCGGGGCGAAGGGGGCGATTCAACCGGAGTCCACGGCCGGCGCTTTTGGCCAACAAATTTTCCTCTCCGGTCCGGGCCTATGGGATACGGACATCTCGCTGATCAAGGACTTGGGCGTAGCCGAGGGCGTGCACCTGACCTTCTACGGGGAATTCATCAACGCTTTCAATCACCCGAATTTCGATTTCGTGGACGGCTATTCGGGCCACACCGACAACCCCGCGCAGTATCTGCC
>JBOGKL010000031.1:0-13753 GCA_050745525.1 Terriglobales bacterium
CCGCGCTGGGCGCCCGCGACCAAGCGACGCCACACTTTGGGGTAGTTGGCTCACGCGAGACCACAACCGGCACCCTGCGCCGCCCGCACGCATCCAGAGCGAGAAAACGCGCTCCGGTGGTATCGCCTCCGCTCAGCCATTCCCCTCTGAAATCAATGATTTAGAGAAAGCCCCTGAGGCACTTTGGGCTCTTTTGCCGCCGCTAGGCCGGCGGCAGCGTCTTCCAGCCCTGCCAGCTTCGCCCGCCCGAGGGTCCGTGCTCGGTCCCCTCCGGGTACACCGTGTCCGGACGCGGACCCGGCTTGACCTTGGCCAGCACGTCCGCCACCAGCGTCGCCAGCTTGCCGTTGAAACGGAAGCGCGTCGCTGCGTTGATCACCGTCGGCAGCGTGATGAGCTGCCCGTCGGCGTCGTATGGGCTCAGCACTTTGTGAATCACCAGCCCCTTGAGGTCGAGCCAGCTCGCCGGTTGTCCGTAGGCGGTCGAGAAGGCCTCGGCCGTGAGCAGTTCCTCGGGATGCTCCCAGAACCAGCGCGTGATTTTCTTCAACGCCGGATGCGTGGTGAGGAAATTATCCAACGAGATCCAATCCATCCGCTCGTATTCGCCGGCTTCGTTCATAGGGGATTTCTAGCGCCGCCTCCAGTCTAAGGGAAGGTAGACTGGAACAGCAAGCCGAACATCAGCATGGACGCAGCCATCCCCTCGTTTTCCCTCGACCGCCAATACGGCGAAATCGCCGGCGACGTGCATAGCGCCGTCGAGCGCGTGCTCGCCTCTGGGCGCTACGTGCAGGGCCCGGAATGCGCCGCCCTCGAAACTGAACTCGCCGCCGCCGTCCTCGGCGGACCGCCCACCGAGGCGGTGACCTGCTCGAGCGGCACCGATGCCCTGCATCTGGCGCTGCGCGCCGTCGGCGTGCGCCCCGGCGAGGTGGTCCTCACCCCCGCCTTCACCTTCTTTGCCACCGCGGGCGCCATCCTGCTCGCTGGCGCGCAACCCGAGTTCCTCGACATTGATGCCTCGAGCTTCAACCTGTCGCCCGCCGCGCTCGAAGCGGCCCTGCGGCGCCCCCGCCGCGAGCGCATCGCCGCCATCCTCCCCGTGCACCTGTACGGGCGCCTGGCGGACATGCCCGCCATCCTGGAGCTCGCCCGCCGGCCGGGCATTCCCGTCGTCGAGGATGCCGCGCAAGCGCTGGGCTCCACCCTCGACGGACGTCCCGCCGGCTCCTGGGGCCAGGCCGCCAGCTTCAGCTTCTATCCCACCAAGAACCTCGGCGCCATGGGCGAGGGCGGCCTCGTGAGCGCCGGTGACGCGGCCGTGCTCGACCGCCTGCGGCTGCTGCGCGTGCACGGCAGCCGCCGCCGCTACGAACATGAAACCATGGGCTGGAACGGACGCATGCACGAGTTGCAGGCGGCCATCCTGCGCGCCAAACTCCCCCACCTCGCGCGCTGGATCGAACGGCGGCGCGCCGTCGCCGCCCGCTACGAGGAGGGCTTGCGGGACGTGGCCGGGCTCGCCCTGCCCGAGCGCACCCCCGGGCACGGATTCCATCAATATGTGATACGAGTTCCCAACCGCGACGCGGTGCGGCAGCGGCTGCAGGAACGCGGCATCGGAACCGAGGTCTACTACCCCATCCCCCTGCATCAGCAGCCCGCGCTCGCCGCCTACGCGCCCGCGGACGGATTGCCCGAGGCCGAGCGCGCCTGCCGCGCAGTGCTGGCCCTGCCCATGTATCCGGAGCTGAACCCGGCCGAGATCGAGCGCGTCATCGCCGCCGTGCGCTCCGCCGCGCACGCCGCCTCCGCCTAGGGCGGCCACCTCACACCATGCCCGGCATGATCGATCGTATGATTGTCGCCAACCTGCGGCGCCGTCCCATGCGCAGCCTGGTCAGTGTGGTCGCGGTGGCGATCGAGGTCATTCTCATCCTCTCGGTCGTCGGACTCGTGAATGGCATGATCAATGACCAGCGCGCGCGCATTCACGGCATCGGCGCCGACATCATCGTGCGCAGCGGCAGCGGCTCCATCCTCACCCAGATGAGCGGCAATACCCTGCCCCTCGCCCTGGGCGATGTCTTCGCCAAAGTGCCCGGCGTCGAGGCGGTGGCGCCGGTCGCCTACGAGCTGCTGCGCTCGGCGGCGGCGGTGGGCGGCGTCAACATCGCGCAGTTCCAGGCCGTCAGCGGCGGGTTCCATTTCTTGCAAGGCCGCGCCTTCCGTCCCGCCAGCCACGAGATGATCGTGGACGATCTGCAGGCCGCCGCCAGCCACTATCACATCGGTCAGAAGATCTCGATCCTGGGTCAGACCTTCACGCTGGTCGGCATCTTCGAGCACGGCATGGGTTCGCGCATCTTCCTGCCCCTGCAAACCCTCGACGCCCTGGCCGGCTCGCCCCACCGCGCGGCGACGTTTTATATCAAGGTCACCCCAGGTGTGCCCGTGGCCGGCGTCGTGCAACGGCTGCAAAAGTTGGCGCCGGCGGAAAAGGTGGACTCGCTCGCCCAGTACCTGTCGCTGTTCACGGCCAGCGCCATTTCCCCCGAGGTCAACGTCTTCCAGCGCGTGATGATCGGCATCGCCATGGCCATCGGGTTCCTCGTGATCTTCCTCTCGCTCTACACCACCGTGCTCGAACGCACGCGCGAGATCGGCATTCTGAAGGCGCTGGGAGCGCCCCGCCGCTACATCATCGAGGTGATCCTGCGCGAAAGCGAGTTGCTCGCGCTGCTGGGCGTGATCGCCGGCATCGTGATCTCCTACGGGCTCTGGCAACTGCTAAGCCACGCCTATCCCACCCTCAGCATCGAGATGACGTGGCCGTGGGTGATCTATGCGGCCGTCATTTCGCTCGTGTCCAGCGGCGTGGGAGCTCTCTACCCGGCCCTGCAGGCGGCCGGGCAGGATCCCATCGCGGCGCTCGCCTACGAATGACCATGAACGACCATGAGTGAGAAAAAGCGCTATTTCGGCACCGACGGCATTCGCGGCGTAGCCGGAGAGGCGCCCCTCGATGCGGCCACCGTCTACGCCATCGGGCTGGCGCTCGGGGATGATCTCCTGCGCCGCGGCGGCCAGGGCGCCGTCGTAATCGGCGAGGATACGCGCCGCAGCAGCCGCGGCATCGCCGCGCAGCTGGCCGCCGGACTCGAAGCGCGCGGACTCGAGGTCGCCCACGCCGGCGTGCTCCCCACGCCCGGCATCGCCCATCTCGCCGCCCGTGGAGGCTTCCGCGCCGGCATCGTCATCTCCGCCTCGCACAATCCCTACCAGGACAACGGCATCAAAGTTTTCGACGCCGGCGGCTACAAGCTTCCCGACGAAGAGGAAGCTGAGATCGAAAACGGCATCGAGCGCTACCGCGGTCAGGCGCCCGGCGCGCCGGCCACCCTGCGCGAGCAGCCCGAGTTGCGGGCCGCCTACGTCAGCGCGCTGGCCGGGCGTTTTCGCAAGGTGGACTTCGCCCGTCTGCGCCTGGTCTTGGATTGCGGCCATGGCGCGGCCTCCAGCGTGATCGGGCCGCTCTGCGAGGCACTGGGCATCCACGCCCACTTGCTCGCCGCCGCCCCTGACGGACGCAACATCAACGACGGCGTGGGCGCGCTCTATCCGGCCGCCATGGCCGAACACGTGCGCCGTGCCGGGGCCGATGCCGGCGTGGCCCTCGATGGCGATGCCGATCGCGCCATCCTCGCCGATGCCTCCGGCCACATCATCACCGGCGATAGCGTGCTGCTGCTGGCCGCGCGCGAGCTGCAAGCCCAGGGGCGCCTCCAGCCGCCCATCGTCGTGGGCACGGTCATGACCAACTTCGGGCTGGAGACGGCGCTGGCGGCCCAGGCCATCCGCCTCGAGCGCAGCGCCGTGGGCGACAAGTACGTGCTCGAGCGCATGCGCGCCTGCGGCGCCCCCCTCGGCGGCGAACCCAGCGGACATGTGATCTTCGGCGGCGATGCCACCACCGGCGACGGACTGCTTACCGCCCTCCATTGCTTCGCGCTCATGGCGCAAAAGCGCCAGTCGCTGCGCGCTCTCTGCCAGGGCTGGCAGGCGCTGCCGCAAACCGTCGTGAACGTGCGCGTGGCCAAGAAGGCGCCTCTTGCTACCCTGGCGGACACGCAGGCGGCCATTCGCGACGCCGAGCGCGAGTTCGCCGGCCGCGGACGTGTGCTGGTGCGCTACTCGGGCACTGAGATGCTGGCGCGGGTCATGGTCGAGGCCCCCGACGCCGCCGCCGTGCAGAAACACGTCCACGCCATTGCCGTTGCGCTGCAGCGCGATTTAGCGGGAGCAAACGGAGAGCGGGCGACCTATAGTGGCAACTCGGAGATGTCCTGAGCGAAGCCTGGCGCTAGCCGGATTAGCGGGCGGGGCGTCCGGAGTACGGGGTGGCCGAGCCACCTAGCTGCCGACCGTGCTCGTGCGGCCGTACTTGCGCTGGAAGCGCTCGATGCGCCCGGCCGTGTCCACCAGATTCTGCTTGCCCGTGTAAAAGGGATGGCAGGCGGAGCAGATTTCCACGTGGATGTCGCCCTTGTGCGTCGAGCGCGTGGCAAAGCTATTGCCGCAGGCGCACACCACGCGCACCGGGTTGTAGGCGGGATGAATCTTGTCCTTCATGGCCGAGTCCTAATTGTAGCGTGGCTTTAACTTCTGACGCAAGGAGCGGAACGCCACGTGGATAAAACCGAGCAGTATCCCGATCGCGCAATAGAGCAGGCCGTTTTCCACCGTCATGCCGATCGCCAGGCCCTTGCTCGGCCCCCCGGTGGCCGTCATCAGGCGTACCGAGGCCGGCCACAGGTGCAGCCACGTCTCCACGCTCACGCGGTAGTGCGTGAACAGCGAGAGCAGCAGCAGAAACGCCACCAGAATGCCCGCCAGCGCAAACCAGAACGCCCACTGCACGATCGTGACAATGGCCTGCGCCCGCGGCGAAAGCTCGACCGGCATCTTTTCCGGATGCAGCAACTTGTAGCGGTGCTGCTTCTTGCGCATGGGTCATTGTAGCAATCAGAAATGGATGAGGAGGTCCTCGAGGCGGTCGAGGGTCAGGTAGCAGCAGCCGGGCGCGGGGGCCGTGGCGATGGCCTCGTGCTCCAGCACCCAGGTGTGCGGATGCGGGATGAAAACGGCGTTCATCCCGGCGGCGAGCGCGGGATTGATGTCTGATTTCGGGCTGTTGCCGATCATCCAGCAGTGGGCCGGCGGCACCGCCAAGGCCTCGAGCCGGCGCTGGTAGGCGGCGAGGTTTTTTTCCGCCAGCACATGCACTTCCTCGAACAGCGGCTCCAGGCCCGACAGGGCCAGCTTGCGCGTCTGCTCGGCGTAGTCGCCCTTGGTGAGCAACAGCAGACGATGCCGCGCCGACAGATCCTCCAGCACCGCGCGCGCCCCCGGCAACAGCTCCACCGGCTCGGCCGCTATGGCCGTTGCCAGCGCGTCCAGCGCTTCCCCAGCGGCCGGTGACCAGGCCTCCGGGGCGAGCGCAACAAAGGCGCGTTCCAGCGCCAGGCGGAAACTCGCCAGCCCGTAGCCGGTTTCGGTGATCTCGCGCCGCTCCTCGCGGTTGATGACCGCCCGTACCGCCGCGCGGTCGGCGGCGGCGCGGCCCAGCAGCGCATAGAAGTGCTCGATCGCGCGCTCGAAGTAAATGTTGTTTTCCCAGAGCGTGTCGTCGGCGTCGAGAAACAGGATTTGCCTACCCGCCAAGCAGCTTCTCCATCGCCTCTTCATCCAGCACCGGAATCCCCAGCGCCTGCGCCTTCTCGAGCTTCGAGCCCGGCGCCTCTCCGGCCACCACGTAGTTCGTCTTACTCGTGACCGAGGCCGTCACCTTGCCGCCGGCCGCCTCGATGCGCGCTTGCATCTCCTCGCGGCTAAAATGCGCCAGCGTTCCGGTCAGCACCAGCCGCTTGCCCGCCAGCGGCTGCGGCCCCCGGACTGCGCCTGCGGCCGCTTCCCTTGGGTCCAGACCCAACTGCCGCAGGCGCTCGATAAGAGCGCGATTGGCGGGTTCGGCGAAAAACTCGTGAATGGATTGGGCAATGCGCGGGCCCACTTCCTCGACCTGCTCCAGCTCGGCCGGGTTGCGCTCGGCCGCCTCCCTCAGCGCCTCCAGCGAACCGAAATGCCGGGCCAGCAACTGCGCCGTGCGCTCACCCACAAAGCGGATGCCCAACCCGTAGAGCAGCCGCCACAGCGGGTTGGAACGACTGTGCTCAATTTCCTCCCGCAGCTTGCGCGCCGATACCTCGCCCATGCGCTCCAGCCCGGCCAGCTTTCCCTGGTCCAGGTGATCGTAAAGATCGGCCAGGTTGGCCACCATGCCCGAGGCCGTGAGCTGTTCGATCAAGGCCGGCCCCAGCCCGGCGACGTTCATCACCCCGCGGTGGGAGAAGTGCCGGAGCGACTCCTTGAGGCGTGCCGGACAATTAGCGTTCACGCAGCGCAGCACGACTTCCTCCGGCTCGCGATGCACGCCGCTGCCGCACACCGGGCAGTGCGTGGGCGGCTGGAACTGCGGGCGCCGCTCGTGGCTGCCGTCATCCTCGGCCACCACGCCCAGCACCTTGGGAATGACGTCGCCGCTGCGCTCGATGCGGACGGCGTCGCCGCTGCGCACGTCCAGCCGCTCGATCTCATCCAGGTTGTGCAGCGTCGAGCGGCTCACCGTGACCCCGCCCAGCGCCACCGGCTCCAGCCATGCCGTCGGCGTGAGCGCGCCGGTGCGGCCCACGCTCATCACGATGTCGCGCACGCGCGTGATCGCCTGGCGCGCGGGAAACTTGTAGGCCACCGCCCAGCGCGGAAACTTGTTCGTGGCGCCCAGCCTTTCCCGCAGCGCCTCGTCGTTGACCTTGACCACCACGCCGTCAATCTCAAAGGGCAGCGCGTCGCGGTCGCGCTCGCACGCAGCCACGAACTCCATCACTTCCTCGAAGCCCGGACCCGGGCAGGGCCGCCAGCGCCCAACTTTGAACCCGGCCGCCGCCAGCGCCTCGAGCGTCGCGGCTTGCGTGGTGTGGACGGGCTTGCCGCCGGCCAGCAACCCGTAGGCGTAAAAATCCAGGCGCCGCGCGGCGGTGATCGAGGCATCGAGCACGCGCACGGCGCCCGCGGCCGCGTTGCGCGGATTGGCGAACCTGGCTTCGCCCTCCTCGGCGCGCTCCTGGTTGAGGCGCTGGAAGGCGGCGCGCGGCATCAGCACTTCCCCGCGCACTTCAAAGTCGCCCCCCAGGCCCGCCGCCGCGCGCCGGCCCGCATCCACCACCAGCGGGACCGAGCGGATCGTGCGCAGGTTGGCGGTGACGTCCTCGCCCGTGCGCCCGTCCCCGCGCGTCAGACCCAGGCTCAGCCTCCCCTCCCGGTAGCGCAGCGCCATGCTCAAGCCGTCGAATTTCAGCTCGGCCACGTAGGCCACCGGTCCGCCGGCACCCTCGCGCACGCGGCCATCAAACTCGGCCAACTCGGCGGCGCTGTAGGCGTTGTCCAGGCTCTGCAGCGGGACGCTGTGCGGCGCCTTGGCCAGCCCCTCCCGCGGCGCACCGCCCACGCGCTGCGTAGGCGAGTCGGGCGTGACCCAGTCCGGATGCTCGCGCTCGATCGCGCGCAACCGCTGCAGCAAAACATCAAAGTCGGCGTCGCTAACCTCGGGGCTGTCTTCAACGTAGTAGAGGTGTTCATGGCGCCGGATCTCGGCTCGCAACCGCTCCACGTCGGCCGGATCGTCTGCGTACTGAGGGGATGAGCGCTTCATCATTGAGACGCCATGGCTAATGCTATGCTGGCCGCACGCCCTGGGTTCCTATGGATATTGTCACCAACACGCTGGTAGGAATTGCGCTCTCGCGCATTTTATTCAAAAAGCGGGTCGCCTACGCCACCCTGGGCCTGATCGTCGCCGTCAACCTTCCCGACCTCGACGTGCTCTATAGCTGGCCCGGGATTCGCTACGTCGAGTTCCACGCCGGGGTCCTGCACTCGGTCTGGATGCTGCCGGTGTGGGCCGTGCTCATCGCGTACGGGCTGCGCCGGTTCGCCCTCTGGCGCAAGAAGCCGGTGCCCGGCTGGGGCGCCGGAATTGCCCTGGGCGCCCTCGGCGTGGCCGCGCACCTGGTGCTCGATCTCTGCGGCACCTTCGGCGTGCGGCTGCTGGCCCCTTTCAGCCAGCGTTGGTTCGCGCTCGACTGGTTGCCCAGCTACGATCCGTGGCTGTGGCTTATCCTGGCCGCGTTTTTGGCGGCTCCCATGCTGCTCGATCTGGTCACGGCCGAAGTCGGCGTGCACCAACGCTCGGCTCACCGCGTGAGCGCCGCCATCGGACTGATCCTGGCCGCCGCCTGGATCGGGTTGCGCGCGCGCCAGCACCAGGCTGCCACCTCCATTCTCGAGACCAAGCAGATGGCCGAAATGTATGAGGGCCAGAAGCCCACGCGCTGGGCCGCCTTCCCCATCACCAACACCCCGTTCTCCTGGAGCGCGGTCGTGGATCTCCCGAACAATTACCTGGTGGCTTCTGTCGCCGCTCCCTGGGACACGAACCAGACCACCGTGCGGCCGATGCGCAGCTATCTCAAGCAGCCGCGGACGCCGGCCATGGCCGATGCCGACGACTCGCACACGGGCAAGATCTTCATGGCCTTCGCGCGCTTCCCTTATGCCAGCGATCAGCGCGAAGCCAGCTTGTCTCTGATCTCAATGACCGACATGCGCTACGCGCAGGGATACCAGCGCCCCAGCATGCACGCCGACGTTGTGCTCAACGGCGGCATGCAGGTGATCCGCGAGGATTTCCGCTGGTAGGCAGCTGAAGCAAAACCAGCCTCGCTGTAGTCTGGCGGAACATGCCGGCTGCGGCTTTGACATCAGGAAAAGCCGCACGCGTCTTCTCGAAGCGTGCGGCACCTAAGCTGGTTTTGCTTTAATCGCCGGGCTGCTTCGCCGGAGCCGGAGCGTAGCCGTTGATGCTCCCCTCCGTCATCGTGATCACGACCGGCACGTCCGGCTCGGGCGGATTCGGATGAAAGGCGGAGGCCACGCCCTTGACCGTAACCGTGTCCCCGATCTTGGGGCGTTTGGCCTTGAGCGGGGCAAACAGCACTACGTGAATGTCGGCTTTGGCCGTGGCCGGATCCTTCGCGCCCACGGCGACATCCACGGTCTTGGCGGTGACCTGCGTCACGATGCCGGTCAGCTCGTAGCCCTGGCCCTTGACCTGTTTCCATTCGCTGCTGGCGAGATTTGCTTTCTCCAAGCGGGCCTTGATCCCGGGGAAGCTATCCGCCGGTGGCAGGGCATTCGCCAACGCAGCCTTTTTGGCCAAGTAGGTCTGCATCTCGCTGTTATAGGTAACCTCATTTTTGGTGAGGATTTTAAACCCGGCCGGAGGGGTCGTGTTGTTGCGAGCCGTCGTCAGCACGTCCTGCAGGCCATCGCTCGAGCCGTGATAGCTGGTGTAGACGGTGTTGAGATAGCTGGAAATGGCCGTGGTCTGGGGCGACAGCACGGAAGCCTTGGCCAGGTCAAAAATGCCGGCGTTGTAGTCAGGCGTCGGCTGCGTGACTTCGGCAATCCCCATCCAGTAGTAGGGTAGCGGGGCCTTCGGGTTCTGCTGCGCTGCTTGACCCAGGGTCGCGATGGCGGCGCTGTACTGTTTCAAGTTGAGCTGCGCGAAGCCTTTGGCCTTGGTGAGAATCGGCCCGAACTGCGACTGCTGCGCGGCCGGAGCCGACGACAGCAGTTGCTGGCCGCATTCGGCGGCGCTGAGCAGCATCTGGCTCCGGGACTGCAGATTGGGATCGTTCGGCTTGATCAGGTTGGGCTCGAGATAGGCGATGATGACGTCGGCGGAGAGAAGCTGGCCCGCCGTCGCCGACGATTTCGTCAGTTGCTGGGCGGTGCGCACCGCTGCCGGCTGCGTCGAGGGGACCGACGACTGGGCCTGCATTTCCAATTGCAGCGCTTCGTTCTTGTAATCCGAGTCTGGGTATTTTTGTACAAACGCCGCCGCCAGTTGGGCCTTCTGCGCCGGGTTCGCCGCTTTGGCGGCAGCCGTGAAGTCGTCGTACTCGGGACGGCCGTGCTTCCACGCCGTTTTACTGGCCGCGGCAGGCACAGGACACGACCCACCCTGAAAGGCAAAACGAGCGTAAACGGGAACCGCCGGAGGGACACTCGGCGCGGCGGGCACCGCGGCCAAGCTCGAGACCGCTAGGGTCGCCACCGTGGCAAGAGTTGTGGACAGCTTCATGATCTCTCCTTGGACAGGGCTGTACTCAATCGCAGGATTATAAAATAGTCACAGCCTTACCGGAAGCACAACTTTCATAAACGTTGGATGCCGGTGACGGCTATTGGACGCACTATGGCAGAAACTACCCTACAAGAGCAAGCAGCCATTGTCACCGGGGCCAGCCAAGGTATCGGGCGGGCTGTCGCCGCCGAGCTGGCCGCCATGGGGGCTGGCGTGATCCTGGCGGCGCGCAATCAAGCGCGATTAGCCGAATTGGCCACTAGCCTCACCGCCCGAGGCGGACGCGTCAAGGCCGTCGTGACCGACGTACGCACCCAAGCCGGGGTGGAGGCCATGGTCCGGGCCTGCGTGAGCGCGTATGGCAGAGTGGACATCCTGGTGAACAATGCCGGCGTTGGCCGCTTCGGCGTGCCCTTGCACGAGACGCTCCCGGAGGTATGGGCCGCCACGATGGAGACGAACGTTCGGTCGGTTTATTACGCCTTGCGGGCGGCGGCTCCGGTCATGATCCAGCAGCGGCGGGGGCACATCATCAACGTTGCCTCCTTGGCGGCGCACAATCCGCTGCCGGGAGGCGCCGTCTACGCGGCCAGCAAGGCGGCTTTGCACCATCTCAGCATCAGCGCCGCCGAGGAACTGCGCGGCTACGGCATCCGCGTCAGCCTGATCTGTCCCGGGTCGGTGGATACGGAACTCTCGCCCGATCTGGTGGCGAACAAAGACCGCGCCAAGATGATGCGCCCGGAAGACTTGGCACACGTAGTGGCGATGCTCGTGACCCAGGGTCCGCAGAGCTTCGTCAGCGAAGTCCAGATGCGCCCCACGCAGAAGCCATAGAGCGAAGGTCGGGCTGCGCTGTTACACTTTCCGGCGTGGAGTTTGTGCTCGGCATTGACGGCGGTGGGACGAAGACCGAGTTCGTGGTCGCACCCCGTCGGGCGGGCGCAACCCGGCGCGTGTGGGCGGGCGGCTCCAGCCTCAGCCGCAGGTCGGAAGCAGAAGTTGCCGCCGAGCTCGAGCGTGGCTGCCGCAGGGCATGGGAGGCCGCCGGTGCGGCACCCGAGGAATGCAGCAGCGTGTGCGGCGGGTTTGCCTCGGTGGGTGCGCACGCAGCCTTCTACGAGCAAGTGCTCGCGCGGCTGCTGCCGCGAGCGCGGGTGCGGGTGATGACGGATGCTGAGTTGGCCCTGTACGCGGCCTCGGGCGGCGGCGACGGCATCGTCGTAATATCCGGGACCGGCTCGATTGCCTGGGGATGCTACACGGGCAAGACCGTGCGTGTGGGCGGCCTGGGGCCGGGCCAGGACCTCGGCAGCGGCGACTGGATCGGGCGCGAAGCCGTGCGCGCGGGCATGGCCGAAGCGCCCGAGCGCGACGACTTCGCCGCGCTGATTCCCGAGCTGGCCGGCGCCCCCGCCGCTGAAGGAATCTTCCGGAGGGCAGGGGCCGAGCTCGCCGCCTTGTTGCTCACCTGTGCGCGCGAACTCGCATGGAGCGCACCGGCCGCCTATTACGCCGGCGGCGTGCTCCTGAACGTCGCGCTCGTGCGCTCGGCGTTGGCCGAAGCCTGGCCCCACTCGCTGGCGCCGCTTCCCTGCCCTCCGGCCGAGGCCGCAGCCGAACTGGCCCGCGCCGATCAATAGAGCCCCCATGCTGCATCCGCTCGATCTGTGGGTGATTGGGATTTACCTGGCCGCGATCACCGCCTTCGGGATCGCGCTGCGGCGCCCGAACCCGTCGTTGCAGGACTATTTTCTGGCGGGCGGGCAACTGCCCTGGTGGGCGATCTCCTTGTCCATCGTGGCGGCGGAAACCAGCGTGCTGACCATCATCAGCACGCCAGGGCTGAGCTTCACCGGCAATCTAGGATTTTTGCAGTTGGTGTTTGGCTACCTGGTGGCGCGGGTGCTGATCAGCCTCATCCTGATCCCGGCCTATTTTCGCGGGCGGCTGCTGACTGCCTATGAGCTGATTCAGCAGCGCTTCGGAAGCCGGGCGCGAACCGCGGCGGGGTTGATCTTTCTGGGTGGACGATCGTTGGCGGAAGGCGTGCGCCTGTACGCGGTCGCCATCGTGGTCGAGGTGATCCTCAATTCCCTTCCCGTCGGCTGGCACCTGCACCTGAGCCCGGCCGCGGTGCTGGCGCTGGTGGCCGTGCTGACGCTGATCTACACGATCGAAGGCGGCCTGCGCGCGGTCGTATGGACCGACTTCATCCAGATCTGCATCTACGTCGCCGGCGCCGTGCTCAGCCTGGTGCTGTTGCTGCACGCGCTGCCGGCGGGCTGGCACACCGTCACCGAGGTGGCGGCGGTCCACGGAGACAAGCTGCGCATTTTCGATTTCCACTTCTCCTGGACCAAGACCTACACCTTCTGGAGCGGCCTGTTGGGCGGAACGTTTCTGACCATGGCCACCGACGGCACCGACCAACTGATGGTGCAGCGGCTGCTGGCGGCGCGCAACCAGCGCGACAGCACGACGGCGCTGATGTCGAGCTGGATCGTGATCTTCTTTCAGTTCGCGTTGTTTCTGGTCATCGGGGTCGCCCTGTATGCGTTCTACCAAACCCATGAGCTGCATCTGGCAGCGGGCGCCTTCGGGCGCTACGACAGCCTGTACCCGCAATTCGTGGCGCAGCACCTGCCCGTCGGTCTGGCCGGGCTGGTGCTGGCGGCCATCCTGGCCGCCTCCATGTCGAATCTGAGCGCGGCGCTGAACGCGCTGAGCTCGAGCACCGTGGTGGATTTTTACCGGCCGCTCTTCGCCGGCAGAAGCGAGCGCCATTACCTGTGGGTGTCACGCCTGGCGACGGTGGGTTGGCTGGTGGTGATGGGCTTGGTCGCTTACGCCAGCCGGCATTCCCGCTCGGTGCTGGAATCGGGCCTGGCCATCATTTCCTATCCGTTCAGCGGCCTGCTGGGTATGTTTCTGCTGGGCACGCTCACGCGGCGCGCTACGCAAACCGGCGCCATCGTGGGCATGCTGACCGGCATCGGCGCCACGTTGATCCTGTCGCGGCTGGGGGTGGCCTACACCTGGTTCGTGGTGGCGGGAACGGTGGTGACGTTTGCGGTAGGGTATGGTATCAGCTACTGGCAAGACCATGAGCAGCGCGCAACCCGCATCGCCCAACACGGCCACTGACGGACTGGTACGCGCCCTGGGCCCGTGGCAAAGCCTGGCCATGGTGGCCGGCACGCTGATCGGCACGGGCATCTTTTTCGTCAGCTCGGATATGGTCCGGGCGGTGCACAGCATCGGCTGGATTCTGCTGGCGTGGGTGGTGGGCGGGCTGCTCTCGCTCATGGGCGCGCTCTCCTACGCCGAGCTGGGCACGTTGCGGCCGCAGGCGGGCGGCGAGTACGCCTACATGCGGGACGGGCTGGGACCGCAGTTCGGGTTTGTCTTCGGCTGGAGCATGTTCTGGATTGTGCGCCCGGTGTCGGTGGCGACGATCGGCGCGGGATTCGCGCTGGCGGC
>JBOGKL010000032.1:0-2106 GCA_050745525.1 Terriglobales bacterium
CCTGGCGCCGGGCGGCGGCCGGCGCGCGGGTCGGCGACCTGCCCCACGGGAGGTGGCGCCGGTCGGCAGGCTGCTCGTTTTGCCACACCGACGTTGATGCGCTTTCACCCGTTGGAATTCCGCGGCCCTTCACGGCGATTTTGCCCGCCGTGCAAACGGCGCGACTCCCGCGAATTGCGTTTGACGCCAGTGGGTTCTAGGACATGTGCCGCGTGGAAGGCAGGGTGGCGCTGGTGTTTGCCGTCCGGCACGGGCACGAGACGGACAATACCGCGACCCGTCATAGCGGCGTATACTGCAGCCATGGCGCGGCACTATGTGGCGTTTGTGCTGCTGGGGCTGATGGCGCTGCCGCTCGGAGCGCAGCAAAAGGCCACGCCCAAGCCGAAGGGGCCGAAAGCCGGACCCGTGCCCGATCCGATTGCGGTTCTTTACGATCAGGCCAAAGCCGCGCTGGCCGACGTGCCGGCGGAAGCGCAGCCCTACGATCTGCTGCAAATTGCAATGGACGAGGACATCCGGCATCGTTCCGCGGCCATCGCCGATTCTCAACGCGCCTTTCGTCTCGCACTCGCTCTGGCTCCGCCGCAGGATTCTTCCGATGCGGTCGGCAACTGGCACAAATCCATCAAGACCTACGTCGAGTTGGAAGCGGTTGTCATGCTGACCAGGGATGGCGAAGCCGGGTTTGAGGCCGCGCATCAACTGGCGCGGCAGGCAGACGTGCCGCGCGACCGGCTCTATACGGAGCTCATTGGTGCCGCCGAGGACACGGCCATGCAAAATGCCGGACGCGTGTTTCCGCAGGACCAAGGTCTATTGGCGCGCACGTATGGCGGCATTGGCTACAAGCCGACCCGCTTAAAAACGCCGCCCACGGCGACCCCCAATTACAGCGTGCTGGAGCTGGCCCACGAGTGCCAGCAGGGCGACGGTACGTTTCCCTTCCTCGGCGTGGGGATCGCGCTGGGGAGCTACCGCGGTTCCGGCCAGGATATGCGTCCGCTGGTGCAGCTCGCTTACCAGGCGGCGTCGGGCGCGACCACCCCGCTGGCATTGCACAGCGCCGTATTCATCTTCAGCGCCGGCCACAAGTTTTATCCGGCGCTCGACCAGCAGATGGAGTCGGCGGCGGCGGAATGGCTGCGGCACGCGCAGGACGCGATTCAGAATGCACCGGCGACACCGTCTTCGCCCAGTGCGGCGCGGCAGCAGTATGACGCCGAAGTGGCGCGCGAGACCAAAGCCGACGGAAATCACGTGCTGGAGTTAGTGAAGCAAATTGACGCTGACCGCGGCGCGGCGCTGGCGAGCCAGTTCTCGATCTTCTCCACGCCGGCGCGCGCGCTCATGGGTCCGGGCATCCCGATCCGCTCGCTCACCGCCGGCCAGCGCCAGCAAAATGCCGACCCTCAAGCCGCCCTCGACCACATCAACCAGCAACCGGGCTCAGGTGATCAGAACCAGGCAGCCAAGTTTAAGGCGCTGGTGAATCTGGCGATCGCGTTGGCGGAGAAAAACCCGGCGCCGGCGGCGAAGGCCGCGTCCGAGGCGCTGGACATGATGACCGACACCATGCTGGCGGACAACATGGACCGGGTGGCGCTGCTGGCGCTGCGCATGAGTCAGGACATGCAGCAGCAAGCGCAAGCCGAGGCGCTCATCCAGCGCTGCCTCGATGCGGCGGAGAAAAAGGCGATGGATGTCGAGCAAACGTTCGACAACGCCTCGCCCACCGATCAGCAGAACGACGCCGGGGATTTCGAGGGTCCCGGGGCGCCGGAGATCCGGGTGTTTGCCTATGCCTCCCAGGTGGATTTTGATCTCGCCGTTCAACGCGCCTCCGCCACCAGCGCCACGGATTTCAAGCCCATGTTCCTGCTGCGCACGGCCGTCGGCCAGGAAATGCTGCACCCCTGGTGGAACTAGACACGGGCGCGGGCCCCTGCCCTTGCTCGGCTGAGACGCGCGCAGCACCGGGCCCGCACTCGAAGGGCTGTGGAGCGCCGGCTCGGGGCCCGGCGAGCCCAAGAGGGCGCGAGCGGCCTCTCGCTAAGGCAGAATCACGGTTGCTGTGGTCAACCGAACTGCCGCGTGGCGCCGGCC
>JBOGKL010000033.1:0-13640 GCA_050745525.1 Terriglobales bacterium
CGCCAACCTCTTCGTCCCCTTCTTCACCACCAAACCCGGCGGCTCCGCATCGGCCTCGTCCTCTCCCGCCAGATCGCCGAAGCCCATCACGGCCGCCTCACCCTCCGCAACCGCCGCCATGGGCCCGGCGCGGAAACGCATGCCGGCGCCGCAGGCGCCGGCGGAACTGAAGCCCGCCTCTATCTGCCGTTCGCGTCCACCCTGCCTTACACTTAATCTATGAGGCTTGCCGCTGTCTTCGTCGCTCTCACGCTCAGCGCCGCTGCCGCTCCCGTCCGCGCTCCCAAACCTTCCAAGCCTTCGCTCGAGCAAGCCTTCAACGCGGCCCAGTGCTACCGCTACACCGCCGAAGTGGTCGGCTTCGGCCCGCGCACACCCGGCTCCCTCGGCCATCAGAAGACCGAGGATCTCATCCGCCGCGTGGTCGAGCGCGACGGCGGCCAGTACAGCACCGATGACTTCATCGCCTCGACCCCGCGCGGCCAGCTCCCCGTGCACAACCTCATCGCCAAGTTCAACGTCTCGAAAGACTCGAATCAGCCCATCTTCATCCTCGCCGGTCACTACGACACACTTTTTAAGAAAGGCTTCGTCGGTGCCGTGGACGGCGGCTCCAGCACCGCCATCCTGCTCTCCTTCGCCGACGCCCTGCACGCCGCCAAGCCCACGCGCATGCAGATCTGGCTCGTCTGGACCGACCTCGAGGAAGCCATCCACTCCTTCACCAGCACCGACGGCCTCTACGGCAGCCGCCAGCTCGCCCACAAAATCGCCGCCGAAGGGCTCGTCCCCCGCATCCGCGGCTTCTTCCTGCTCGACATGATCGGTTACTCCGATCTCAGCATTGACAAGGAATCGAGCTCGACCCCCTGGCTTCAGTCCTTCATCCTGTCGGCCGCCACGCGCCTTGGCTATCAGCAGTATTTCTTCAAGTACTCCGAGCAGATTATTGACGACCAGGTGCCGTTCTCCCAGGTCGGCATCCCCGTCGTGGATGTCGTGGATGCCCACTTCGGCCCCATGCCCGGCGACGGAATGGGTATCTTTCACCACACCGATCAGGACACCATGGGCAAGGTCTCCCAGCACAGCCTGATGGTCGTGGGCCGCACCATCCTGCTCGCCGTCTCCATGATTGACTCCCAAGCCTGAGCGCACATGCCCCTCCGCCGTTCCGAGGCCTTCATCCTGCGCACCTACTCCTTCAAAGAATCCGACCGCATCGTCGTCTTCTTCACCCGCGACTTCGGCAAGCTGCGCGGGGTGGCGCGCGGCGCGCGCCGCCCCAAATCCAAGTTCGGGGCGACGCTTGAGCCCCTCACCCAGGTCCGCGTCGAGTTCTTCGAACGCGAAGGCCGCGACCTCTGCGCCGTGGATGACTGCGAGCTGCTGGCTTCGCCGCTGGCCACCAGCGCCGCCGATTTGCTACATGCAGTTGCGGTATCCTTGATCGCTGAGGTTGCCGATCGCATGCTGCCTGAGGCCGAGGTCAGCCCCGTGGCCTTCCGCCTTCTGGTTGCGGTCACTGCAGCGCTGCGCCAGTCGCCGTCGGGAGACGGTCCCTGGCTCGCCCTCACCTATTATTTGTATTGGATGGTTCGCATCGGAGGTTTTTTGCCACCCCTGGAGCTCACGCCGGCCGCCACGCAGTTGGCCTCGTCGCTGGCCACGCGCGCGCTGGCATCGCTTGACGCAGCGCTCGACCCCGACACGGCGGCCGCCGCCGCCTCCGCCCCGGGCCGTCAGTTGCGCCAGCGCCTGAAGACGTGTCTTGAAGAGCACCTCGAATCCCATCTCCGCGCTTGGCCCATGCTGGCTACGCTGGAGACCTAACACCAGAAAGCTAATGCTTACCTTTCAGGAATTGATCGCCCGCCTGCAGGCCTTCTGGGACGCCCAAGGGTGTGTGGTCCAGCTTCCCTTCGACATGGAGGTCGGCGCCGGTACCATGGCGCCGGAGACCTTCCTGCGCGTCCTCGGTCCTGATCCCTACCGTGTGGTCTACCCCCAGCCCAGCCGCCGTCCCGCCGACGGCCGCTATGGAGAGAACCCCAATCGCCTCTACCGCCACCTGCAAATGCAGGTAATTCTTAAACCATCGCCTGAATATGTGCAGGATATCTACTTGGCCAGCCTGGCTGCTCTCGGCATTGACCTCCGCCTCCACGACCTCAAGTTCGAGGAAGACAACTGGGAGGCGCCCACCCTGGGCGCCTGGGGCCTGGGCTGGCAGGTCATGCTGGACGGGCTGGAAATCACACAATTCACATATTTTCAACAGTGTGGCGGCCAAGACCTCAACCCGATTCCGGTCGAGATCACCTACGGCTTGGAGCGCATTGGGGCTTTCCTCCAGGACGTGGATTCGGTCTACGACATTCGCTGGAACCAGAACACCACCTACCGCGAGGTCCGTTTCCTTGACGAGCTCCACAGCTCCGTCTATAGCTTCGAGATGGCCGACGTCGAGCACCTCTGGCAGGCCTTCTCCGGCAGCGAGCGCGAGTGCCGCGGCCTGTTGCGGCAATTCCACGACCTCCCCGTCGCGGCGCGCGCCCGCTTCCCGCTGCGCGCGGCCTACGAGCTCTGCCTGCATTGCTCGCATTGGTTCAACCTGCTCGACGCCCGCGGCGCCATCTCCGTCACCCAGCGGGTCGAGATGATCCAGCGCGTGCGCTCGCTCGCCGTCGGCATCGCCTCCAGTTGGATGGAGCAGCAGCACCGCGAGGCCACCCATGCCTGAGAACTGCCTCCCGCTGCTGATCGAGATTGGCTGCGAGGAGCTGCCCGCAGGCGCCGTCGCCGCGCTCGCCCTCGCCTTCAAGGACCACTTGAACCGCCGCCTGGCCGAGGCCGACCTGGGCGTCGGCGAGATGCAATGGACGCCGCGCCGTCTGCTCTTCTTCGCCCCCGAGCTCCGCCTGCGCCAGCCGGAAAGCGAGGAACTCGTCGTCGGCCCTCCCGCCCGCACCGCCTACGCCTCCGACGGTCAGCTCAGCCATCAAGGCCTGGGCTTTGCCGCCAAAAACCAGACTCCGCCCGAGGCTCTGTTCCGCCTCACCAACGCCAAGGGCGAATACGTCGCGCTCAAGAAAAAATCCGGCGGCGCGGCCGCCGCGGAACTCTTGCTGCGGCTCATCCCAGGCGCGCTCGACGCCCTGCCGCTGCCGCGCTCGATGACCTGGGGCCCCGGCACCCGCTTCCTCCGCCCCGTGCGCTGGCTCCTCGCCCTGCACGGCGCTGAGGTGATCCCCTTCCAGTGGGCGGGCTTGACCGCCAGCCGCGAGAGCCGCGGCCATCGCACCCTGGGCGCCGCCCGTTTCCCCGTCTCCAATGCCTCCGAGTTCCCGGCCCTGTGGAAGACCAACTTCGTCCTCACCTCGCCCCAGGATCGCTTCGAGGCCATCACGAAGCCCCTGGACCAACTGCGGCAGCTCCATGACCCGGCATTGGAAGACACCCTGGTCAACCTCACCGAATGGCCCACGCCGCTCGTCGGCTCCTTCGAGGCCGCCTATCTGCGCTCGCTCCCGCCCGAAGTCCTGGTCACCGTCATGCGCGACCACCAGAAATACTTCGCGGTCGAGGACCAAGACGGCCAACTTGCGCCCAAGTTCGTCGCCATCATCAACCAGTCCGGCGATCCGCAAGGGCTCATCCGCCACGGCCATGAGCGCGTCCTGCGCGCCCGCTTTTCCGACGCCCAATTCTTCTTCGACACCGACCGCAAGCGCCCGCTGCGCGACCGCCTCCCGCTGCTCGATCAGGTCACCTTCCAGGCCAAGCTGGGCAGCTATGGAGCCAAGGCGCGCCGCCTCGAAGCCCTTGCCGGCTTGCTGGGCGGCGATGCCGCCGCCCAACAAGCCGCGCTGCTCGCCAAGTGCGATCTCACCAGCGAAATGGTGAAGGAGTTTCCCGAACTGCAAGGCATCATGGGCGGCCATTACGCCCGCGCCGACGGCCTCTCCGAAGCCATCGCCCAAGCCATCGCCGATCAGTACTGCTTCGACAAGCCCTCGCGCACCCTCGCCGGCGCCCTCGTCTCGCTCGCCGACAAGCTCGACACCGTCGCCGGCATGTTCGCCCTGGGCGAAATCCCCTCCGGCTCGGCCGACCCGTTCGCTCTCCGTCGCGCCGGCAACGGCGTCGTGCGCACGCTGGTCGAACGCGAGATGCCGTTTTCTCTCCAAGCCGCCGCGCGCCGCGCTCTCGACGGCTACGGATCCAACGCCGAGTTTCACCCCGCTGAAGAGGTGCTGGCCGCCCTCGCGGCCTTCTTCGAGGAACGCTTGAGCTTTTACCTGCGCGACGTGCTCTCGGCCACGCCGCAGCAATCGGCCGCCGTGCTCGCCTCGGGCGCAGACGACCCGCTCGATGCCGCCCGGCGTCTCCATGCGCTCCGCGCGGCTCCAGACCTCGCCGCCGTCGCGGCGGTGGTCAAGCGAGCCCGCAGCATCGTGCGCAAGGAGGGTGCGCTCGATCTCTGGAAATCCCAACCCCTCGCCGATCTGCCTCTTTCCGTGCCCGCCGCCGTCGCCCTGCGCGATAAAATTGCGAGCCTGGCGCCCGATCTCGGCTACGCCAGCGAGCTCGCCCGCATCGCCGCGCTGGCCGCCCCGCTCGAGCGCTTCTTCAACGAGGTCCGCGTCAACGACCCCGATCCGGCGCTGCGCGCCCAGCGTCTCGCCCTGCTCTCCCACGCCGTTGCCCGGCTGCTCCGCATCGCCGATTTCGCCGAGCTCGCCGTCGGCTAAAATGAAATTCCCATGACCACGATGGACCTGACCCTCCGCTACGCCGACTCCCTCGACGAGTCCCAGTTGCGCGCCCTCGCCCGCCTCCGCGACGTCTACGGCATCCGCCAGCTCCGCATCGAGGAGTCCGCCCGCTCCCTCGCCATCGAGTATGACGCCACCCGCATGGATGCCGCGCGAGTGGAAGCTCTCGTCCGCTCCTGCGGCGTCGCCCCGCTCTAAATCCGGCTATGGCGTCCGCGCTCGGCGGGTCGAAGAAACGCGGCTAACTGTTCCGTTTTCGGCTGTAAGTTACTGATTCTACTCAGCTAGGCTACGTTGCAGTTGCCGGGCCTGTCCATTGCTCTCATCTGCGGCTCTGCCCACCTTCACAGTGGCTTTGATGCAGGCCAGCAGAGCAGGGTTGCCCGGCCTATCGCCCCAACCGCTCTCGGTGTTGGCGGATCGCCGCGGCCGCCTGCAGCGCCACCTCCAGCGCCGCGCGCGCGGCTGGCCCGTCGCACTCGGGCGTCTGGCGGGTGACGACGCTGAGGAGAAACGCCTCTAGCTCGGCCCGCAGCGGTTCGATCCCACCCCCCGGTCCATCCCCGGCCAAGTGCTCATGCGCCAACGCCGGCATCCCTCCCGCGCCCGGCTCGCCCGTCAGGCGGAACAGTTCGGCATCGCGCCGCGCCAGGTCCAGCGAGACGTACTCGCGCGGCTGAAAGAAGCGCAGCTTGCGCACCCGCTCCGTGCTCACGCGGCTGGCCGTCAGGTTGGCCACGCAGCCGTTGGCGAAGCTCAGCCGCACGTTGGCGATGTCGGTATGCGTGCTCAGCACCGCCAGGCCCACCCCCTGCAGTTCGCTCACCGCCGCGCCGGTGAAGCTCAGCACCAGGTCCAGGTCGTGGATCATCAAGTCGAGCAGCACATCCACGTCCAGGCTGCGCGGCGTGAACACGCTCAGGCGGTGGACCTCGAAAAACAGCGGCTGGCTCAGCCGCGGACGCACCGCCTGCACGGCGGGATTGAAGCGCTCCAGATGCCCAACGGCCAGGATGCGCCCGCCCTTTTTGGCGGCGGCGATGAGCCGGTCGGCGGCCTCGAGCGACGGGGCAATCGGCTTTTCCACCAGCACGTCCACGCCGGCCTCAAGCAGCGCGCACCCCACCTCCGCGTGGGCGCTCGTCGGCACCGCGACCGACGCTGCCCGCGCGCGCGCGCTCACCTCTTCCAGGCTCTCGAGCACAGGCGCGCCGAACTCGGCTCCCACGGCGGCCGCCCGCGCCCGGTTGGCGTCATACACGCCCGCCAGCTTGGCCTCGGGCAGTTGGCTGTAGATGCGCGCATGGTGGCGCCCGAACGATCCGCATCCGACCACGGCCACGGGAACCGGGTTCACGACTTCCCCCGCCCCTCGATCGTGATGCCCGCCTGGTTGGCCGCCTCCAGGCACGCCTCGCGCTCGAGCATCAGCGTCAGCCCGCTCTCCAGCCCCAGCGCCGTCGCCCCGGAGGCGCGCATGGCGGCGATGGTCCGCGGTCCGACCACGGGCACGTCAAAGCGCAGGTCCTGCTTCGGCTTGGCCACCTTGACCACCGTCAGCGGACGCCCCCCCGCCAGCTCGGCCGCGCGCCGGATCATGGCGTCGGTGCCCTCCATGGCTTCGGCCGCCACGCAGGCGCGCGCGGCGATGGCCACGCTCTGCCCGATGTCCTGGGCCGCCAGGTGCCGCGCCACGTGAAAGCCGTAATCGAGGTCGGCGCGCTCGCGCTCGTCGGGTGCGCGCGCCGTCATCACGCCCGGGGTCGCCAGCAGCGGCTGCAGAAACTGGGTCGAGCTCTCCAGCACGATCCCCTCTTCCTCGAGCACCTTGGCCACGCCCCCGAGCAGCGAATCGGTGTTGCGCGTGGCCAGCGAAGCCAGCAGTATGGCCATTTTCCAGTCCGGCCGCAGGTGCGAAAAAATCTGCTTGTGCTTCACCTGGCCCGCCATCACCGCCCGCCGCACCCCGGCCTCGTGAAAGATCTGGATCAGCTTTCCCAACTGCCCCAGGCTCAGCCAATGCACCTCGGCCGCCTGCTGCGCCATCGAAGGTTCGGTCTCTTCCTTGATGGCGGCGACGACCATTTCCAGTCCGCGCCCCCGGGCCGCCTCCAGCAGCAGAAACGGAAACCGTCCGTTGCCGGCAATCAGTCCGTACTTCTCCGCCGCCGCCACGCCTACTTGATCACCCCGCGCTCGCTCGACTCGATGAACTCCACCAGCATGCGCGTGTCCTCGTTCCACACCTCGGCCCGGATCCGCTCCAGCGCCTGCGTGGTGTTGAGATCGGACTGCAGCAGCAGCCGGAACGCCTGCTGCAGCGCCGCGATGCGTTCCGCGCTGAACCCCTTGCGCTTCAGCCCGATGGTGTTGGCGCCGAAGGCGTGATTGTCACGCGTGGCGCTGGTCTTGGCGAAGGGCATCACGTCCTGGGTGGTGATGGTCCCGCCGCCCAGGTAGGCATGCGCGCCCACCTTCACGAAGGGATGAAGGGGCGCGAGTGCGCCCAGCGTGGCATGATCGCCCACCTGCACGTGCCCGCCCAGGGTCGAGCCGTTGGCCATGATGATGTGCGAGCCGAGATGGCAATCGTGGGCCACATGGCAATAGGCCATGATCAGGTTGTGGCTGCCGATGCGGGTGATGCCGCCCCCCTTGCGCGTGCCGCGATGCAGGCTGCAGAACTCGCGGATCACGTTGTCGTCGCCGATCTCAATGCGCGTGGGCTCGCCGTGGTAGGTCAAATCCTGCGGCGGCAGGCCGATGGTGACAAACGGCGAGATCTGGTTGCGGGCGCCGAGGCGGCACGGCCCCTCCATCACCACGTGCGCCTGCAGCCGGCACTGCTCGCCCAACTCGACCTCCGCGCCAATCAGGCACCCGGGTCCGATCACGCACGACTCGGGCACGCGCGCGGCGGCATCCACCACGGCCAGCGGCGAGATCATGCTTCCGCCGTACCCGCGCCGGCGCCCGTCGTGACGCGCGGCTTTGCCACGACGGCGCAACTGAGAATGCCTTCGGCCGCCAGCTTGTCGCCCACGAACGCCCGTCCTTGCATCCGTCCCGCCGTCGAGCGGAAGCGCAGCACCTCGACCTCGAGCCGCAGCTGGTCGCCGGGCACCACGGGCTGGCGGAAGCGCGCCCCGTCCACGCCGGTGAAGTAGATGAGGTGCTGGCCGGGCACGGCATCCTCGAACAGGATCATCAGCGCCCCTGCCTGCGCCATCGCCTCCAGCACCAGCACCCCGGGCATGACCGGGTGGCCGGGAAAATGTCCCTGGAAAAACGGCTCGTTGGCGGTCACGTTCTTCAACGCGACAATGCGGTGGCGCGGCTCGAAGGCCACGATGCGGTCCAGCATGAGAAAGGGAAAGCGGTGCGGCAGCAGCCGCTCGATCTCGGCGATGCCCATGGGCAGGGTCACCGCCGCGGGATTGGTCACGGTATCTGACATTTTCGGTAACAGCCATTTTACCTTGACTGGCGCGGGACCCCGCTCGGCTGCGCCGACCGACCCGCTTAACGCCCGGCCCGGCCGGGGGCCTGGGGCCCCGGCCCGGCCGGGTACAATGTCCGCTATGCCCACGCCTTCCTCTTTGCTTCCCTGGCTGCTTCAGCAGGAGCCGGTCATGCTCCGGGAGCTTTCCGCCTGGGTCGCCTGCGAAACCCCCACCACCGAACCCGCCCGCGTCGCCGCGCACGCGCGCGACGTGGCTGCCGCCTTCGCCCCGCTCGGGGCGCGCGTCGTCGAGCACGACTCCGCGGTGCAGTTGGAGCTCCCGGGCAGCGACCCCAGCCTGGCGCCCGTACTCGTCCTCGGCCACCTCGATACCGTGTACGCGGTGGGAACGCTCGCGCGCATGCCCGTGCGCAACGACGGCGAGCGCCTGTGGGGCCCGGGCGTCTACGACATGAAGGGCGGCATTGTGCAGTTGCTGTTCGCCCTGCGCGCGCTGGCGGCCTCGGGCACGGAGCCGCGCCGCCCGCTGCGCATCCTGCTCACCTTCGATGAGGAAACCGGCAGCCGGGCTTCCCGCCCCGTCATCGAAACCATCACCGCGGGCTGCTCCGCCGCCCTGGTCCTCGAGCCCGCCGCCGAAGAGGACGGCAAGCTGAAGATCGCGCGCAAGGGCATTGCCGTCTACCGCATCACGGCCGAGGGCGTCGCCGCCCACGCCGGCGTGGATTTCGCACAGGGCGCGAGCGCCGTGGTCGAGCTGGCCCGCCAGGTGGCCGAAATCGCCGCGTGGAGTGAAGCCAGTGAAGCCAGCGAAGCCGACGAAGCCGCCGGCTCCGGTCTGACCGTCAACCCGGGCGTGTTCTCCGGCGGCACGCGCATCAACATCGTCGCCGCCCACGCCGAGGTGGATCTCGAGGTGCGCGCTTGGAGTCGCGCCGACCTCGACCGCTTCGATCAGCGCCTGCGCGCGCTCACGCCCTGCCATCCCCGCGTCCGCGTCGAGATCAGCGGCGGCCTCAACCGCCCGCCCATGGAGCCCACCCCGGCCAGCCTGGCGCTGGCCAGTCAGGCCATCGCGCTGGGCCAGGAGATGGGATTGCAACTCACCTCGACCGGCACTGGCGGCGGCTCGGACGGCAACTTCACCGCCGCGCTCGGCGTGCCCACCCTCGACGGCCTGGGCGCGGTCGGCGCCGGCGCCCATACCTACCACGAGCATGTGGTCATCGCCGCGCTCGCCCCGCGCGCCTGTCTGCTCGCGCGTCTGCTGGAGACCATCTGATGATCGTGCTGGGCGTGGATTGCGGCAGCGAAGCCACCGGCTACGGCGTGGTCGCCAGCGACGGCCACCAGCATCGCCTGCTCGAAGCCGGAACCCTGCGTCTGCACGGCGCCGAGCCCTTCGCCGCCAAGCTGCACCGCATCCATAGCACGATCACCGAGCTGCTCGCGCGCCACGAGCCCGGCTGCGTGGCCATCGAGGATATCTTCTTCGCCAAAAACGTCCGCTCCGCGCTCAAACTCGGCCACGTCCGCGGCGTGGTGATGCAGGCGGCCGCGGCGCGCGGCATCGCCGTCGCCGAGTACACGCCGCTGGCGGTCAAAAGCGCCCTCACCGGCTACGGCCGTGCCGACAAGACGCAAGTGCAACACATGGTCTGCTCCCTGCTCCGTCTTTCGGAGAGCCCCGACTCCCTCGACGCCAGCGACGCTCTGGCGGTCGCCATCTGCCACCTGCACTCAACGCATCTATAGTGAACCTATGGAGCGTTTGTATCCGTTCGTGATCGGAGGCGCGCTGATCGCCCCCGAGCGCACCGTCGCGGTGCGCTCTCCGTTTGACGGCGACGTGGTCGGGCAATGCGGCGATGCGACGGGTCTCGAAGTCGAGCGCGCCGTGGAAGCCGCGGCGGGCGCACGCGCCGCCATGGCCAGCCTTCCCGCGTGGCAGCGCGCGCAGGCGCTGCACGAGTTGGAGCACGCCGTGCGCACCAATCAGGATGAGTTCGCCGCCTTGATGGTGGCCGAAGCCGGCAAGCCCCTGCCGGCCGCGCGCGCCGAGGTCGGGCGAGCCATGCTCACCCTGCGCACCGCCGCCGAAGAAGCCCTGCGCATCGGGGGCTCGGTCGAGCCGCTCGATGTTGCCCCGGGCGGGGAAGGCCGCTGGGCCATCGCGCGCCGCTTTCCCATCGGCATCATCGCCGGCATCACGCCCTTCAATTTTCCGCTCAACCTCGTGCTGCACAAGCTCGCCCCGGCGATTGCCGCGGGCAATCCGGTCATCATCAAGGCCTCGCCGCGCGCCCCCCTTTGCGCTCTCCGCCTGGGCGAGATGGCGCTCGGACTGGACCTGCCTACCGGCGCCGTCAATGTCCTCTCCGGCGGCGCCGAACCCGCGGTCCGGCTATGCGAAGACGGCCGTGTGGCCATGGTCTCCTTTACCGGCAGCGCCGCCGTGGGCTGGGAGCTCAAGGCCAAGGCGGGCGGTAAAAAAGTGGTGCTCGAGTTGGGCGGCAATGCCGCCAACATCGTCCACGCCGATGCGGACCTCGAGCTGGCCGCCGAGCGGCTGACCGCCGGCGCCTTTTCTTATGCCGGCCAAAGCTGCATCTCCGTGCAGCGCGTGTTAGTCCAGCGCTCCGTCTACCCGCGCCTGCGCGAGCTTCTGCTCGTCCGTGTGGCACGGCTCCGCCTCGGCGATCCGCGCGAGGAGAACACCGACGTCGGACCCATGATCAACGCCGAGGCCGCCGCGCGCGCCTTCGCCTGGATGCAGGAAGCCGTGGCCCTCGGCGCCACCGCCGCCTGCGGCATGAAGCGCGATGGCGGCTTTGTCTGGCCCACGGTGCTCGAGCAGGTGCCCGTGAGCGCCGCCATCTGGAAAGAAGAGGCGTTTGCGCCGGTGCTTCTGCTGCGCGCCTACGATACCTTCGACGAAGCTCTGGCCGAGGCCAACGCCAGCCGCTACGGCTTGCAGGCGGGCGTATTCACCCGCGATCTTTCGCTCGCCTGGCGCGCCTTCGAAGCGCTCGAGGTCGGCGCCGTGGCCCTCAACGAGGTCTCCAGTTGGCGCATGGACCCCATGCCCTACGGCGGCGTCAAGGCCAGTGGCTTCGGACGCGAGGGCCTGCGCAGCAGCATCGAGGAAATGACTGAGCTGCGCCTGCTCCTGCTGCGCAACCATTAGTCGGCGCGGGACCCCTAGCGCGCCGTCCGCGCCGCCTGCATGGCCGTGCTCAGCGCCTGCTCGCCCGCGACGATCTTGGCCGACAGATCGCGGAAAGCTTCGTATTCGGCCGGCGTCGGCTTGCTGTAGCCTTCGCCCACCTCCGCCGCCAGAAACGCCAGATGCAAGTGCAACCGGGTGGCGAAGACGGCATCGGTTTCTCCGCCCCGCAGGTCCAGTTGCACCAGCGTGGCCAAGGCGCGCGTCAGGCTCGCCGCCGCCTGTGAATCGCCGCCGGGGTCCTTCTGCAGCCGCGCCCGTTCGTGGATGGCCCGGTTGACCTGCTGGTCGAGTTGCACCAGCGTGTGGTGAATTTCGAGCTCGAGTTTCAGTTGCGCTTCCAGATCGCCGGGCGCGGCGTGAATCCGTGGGTCCAGCGCCACGGTGAAGCGCCGCTGCAGCTTCTCGCTCCCGTAGCTGAGCGTGACGGTATAGGTCCCTGGCGTGACCACCGGTCCGGCCATATTGTAATCAATGCCCACGCCCTCCGGCGGCATGAAGCCGCCGCCGATGTTTTCCGCGCTCGGGTAGCGCAGGTCCCACTGAAACCGATTCATGCCCGGTCCGATCGCTGCCGCTGCCGCTGCCCGCCGGGCCCGGCCATGTCCCCGCCGCTCGGTCAACGTAAACCCGCGGATGATATGCCCCCGCGCATCAGCGAACGTCAGATACACCGCCGTGGTTCTGTCGTAGCTCGCCGGCAGCGTGAAGAACACGGTGGCGCCGAAGCCCGGGTTCTCGCCCGCGTTAGGTGCCGGCCGCCGCCCCCGTCCGTAGGCCGGGCTCAGCCATGCCGTCTGTGGCGTGAACAGATAGGGGCTGGCCGCGATCGCGTTCCCTGCGAGGCGGCTGATCTGCTCTAACATGCTCAGGTTGTCCAGCACCCAGAACGCCCGTCCATGCGTGGCGATCACCAACTGCCCCTGCCTCCGGTCTATGCGCACGTCCCGCACCTGCACCGTCGGCAGGTTCAGCCGCAGCGGCTGCCACAGCTGGCCGCCGTTCAGGCTTACCTCGACGCCGGTGCTGGTGGCCAGGAACAGCAGGTTGGGGGCATCCGGGTCCTGGCTCAGATCAAACACGTAATGGTCCTGCGGAATGCCGTTCACCATCGCGGTCCAGTTCCGGCCGTAGTCGGTGGTCTTGAAGACGTAGGGCCGGTCGTCGTTCTGCATGTAGCGGCGCGCGGTCAGGTAGGCCGTGCCCGCCGCCGCGTACGAGGGCTCGATGCAACTGATCCACGAAAATTTCGGCAGCGTGGGCGGCGTGACGTTCTCCCAGCTTCGGCCGCCGTTGCGGGTGACGTGGGCCAGGCCGTCATCCGAGCCTGCCCAGATCACCTCGCCGTTCAATGGCGAAACGGCGATCGTCTGCAGGCCGGGGTAGGTCTCCGCTCCGGTCTGATCCAGCATGACCGGTCCGCCGGCGGGGACCTCCGTCGCCGGATCATTGCGCGTCAAATCGGGGCTGATGCGCTTCCAACTTTGCCCCAGGTCGAGGCTCTCCAAAACATATTGCGAACCCAGCAGCAGCTCGTCCGGGTTCACCGGCGAAAACGTGATGGCGTGCGTCCAACCGAAGCGGTAGGTCTGCTCGCTGGCGGCTTGGCCGTCGCGATAATCCGCCTGCGGGCTGACGAACGTCGCCTCGCCCGTGTGCCGGTTGCCGCGCGTGAATAGCGAAAAGTAATCGCTGCCGAAGCTGATCCACGGCTGCCCCGGTACCGGCACCACGCGCGTGCTTTCTCCGCCCGCTACCTTTTTCCACGCCGCAAGTGGAATGGAGCGCGAGCTGGTCGCGCTCGGCCCCTCGGAGGCGCCTTCGTCCTGCTGCGCCCCGTAGATATGGAACGGGAACTCGTCGTCGAGGTTGACGTGGTACATCTGCCCGGTGGGCTGGTTGTGTTCCTGGCTCCAGCTCAGGCCGCCGTCGGTGGAGACGGTGGCGCCGCCGTCGTTGCCCTCGAGCAGGATGTTGGTATGGCGCGGGTTGATCCAGACGATGTGGTTGTCGCCGTGCGGCGTGCGCAGCCGCTTCCAGCTCTTGCCCGCGTTGCGCGACACCCACAGGGCGTCAATCTGCGGCGCGTACACCAGGTCCGGGTTCTTGGGATCGGCGTAGAGGGAGGAGTAGTAAAACGCCCGCGCGCGCAGGATCCACTGATCATTGACCT
>JBOGKL010000034.1:0-14515 GCA_050745525.1 Terriglobales bacterium
CGAATACACCGTGGGCCAGTACAGGAAGGCAAATTACCTGCCGCCCCTTCCTCCAAGCCAAAAGGCTTAAGGCACGCTGCGGATGCGCGTCGTAAGAGAGGTAAGCCCGCCGTGGCAGCGGCCGGCGAGAGAGACGGGGCGACCTGGACCAGGGCGCGACTGCCCTGGAGGCGGGCGGGGCGGTTCCCCGCGCGTGACCCCTCAGGAGCGGCGGGCGGCGGAGCGGTGCAGCGCGGCGAGCTTGCGGCTGAGGGTGTTGCGGTGCATGCCCAGAGCGCGGGCGGCGAGGGAAGGGTTGCCTTGGTGGCGGGCCAGGGTGCGGCGGATGAAGTGGGCTTCGAATTCGCCCAGGACCTCGTCCAGGCGTATGCCCTTCCCGATCATCTCGGCGATCAAGGCTTCGAGCACTTCCTTCACGGCAGCTCACGCACGCTGGTGGTGACCGTCGCCAGGCCGTGCTGGAAATGGGCTTCGAGCTCGGCGGGCATCACACGCTGGAAGGCGCGGCCACCCCAGAGGAAGCCCGGGGCCAGATGAGATTGGCGCACCAGGGCGGGGTGGAAAGGGTAGGCGACCATGATGGTCACCAGCGCGGCGCACAGCAGCAGACCGCGGATCAGCCCCAGGCCGGCGCCCAGGAGACGGTCGGGCAGCTTCAGCCCGACCGCGTGCAGCGCCGAGCGGCCCAGACGCCCGACGAGCACGGCGGCGATGAGCACCGCCACCAGGATGAGCACGAAGCCGCACACGTGCGCCGCCGCGGGCACGCCGAGCCAGTGGAACCAGGCGGCGGCGGCACGATACTGCCAGACGGCGAGCACGATGGCGGCAATCGCCGCCGCCATCATCCAAACCTCGTAGAAGAAGCCTTTGACCGCGGCGGTGATGATCGAGACCACCAGGATCAGCAGCAGGATGTAGTCGAGCAGGTTCACAGCGCGCGGCCGGAGAGCTCCTGGTAGGCGGCGCGATACTTCTCGCTGGTACGGCGCACCACGTCGTCGGGCAGCGCGGGAGCGGGCGGCTGCTTGTTCCAGCCGACCTGCTCGAGATAGTCGCGCACATACTGTTTGTCGTAGGACTGCTGGGCGCTGCCGGGGGCGTAGGTGGCGCGCGGCCAGAAGCGGGAGGAGTCCGGCGTCAGGACCTCGTCGGCGAGCACCGGATCGGCGTTGGCATCCACGGGATCGCGGCCGAACTCGAACTTGGTGTCGGCGAGAATGATGCCGCGCGTTTCCGCGTAGGCGGCGGCGCGACTGTAGATGTCCAGGCTCAACTGCTTCAGCGCGGCCGCCGCGGCGGCGCCGACGAGCTTTCCCACCTGCTGTAGCGTGATGTTCTCGTCGTGGCCCACCGTGGCCTTGCTGGAGGGGGTGAAGATGGGCTCGGGCAGGCGCTCGGACTCGCGCAGGCCGGCGGGCAGCTTGAGGCCGCACACCGTGCCCAGCTTCTGGTACTCCTTCCATCCGGAGCCGGAGAGATAGCCGCGCACGACGCATTCGACGGGAAACATCTTCAGCTTTTTCACCAGCATGGTGCGGCCCTCGAGCTGGGCCTTGTCCTTCTGCACGGAGGCGGGAAAGTCCTTCACCTCGGCCGAGATCAAATGGTTGCGGCAGACGTCGCGCAGGTAGTCGAACCAGAACAGGGAAATTTGCGTCAACACGCGACCCTTATCGGGAATGGGGGTGGGCAGCACGACGTCAAAGGCGGAGAGGCGGTCACTGGCGACCAGGAGCAGGCGATCACCGGCGTCGTAGAGGTCGCGGACCTTGCCGCGGGAGATGAGCGGAAGCCCGGAAATTTCCGATTGGGTGACGGTGGGCACAGGCATTTATGAACTCCTGAGAGGGTTTCATCTTCCCCGCAACCGCGGCTCGCTGTCAAGGCTATCCTAGGAGGTGAGGCAGCCATGAACCCACTCCAACAGCTCCACGACTTTGGGCAGAGTTTCTGGTATGACAACATACGGCGCGATCTGCTGCGCAACGGCGAACTGGCGCGCATGGTGAAAGAAGACGGGCTGCGCGGGCTGACCTCGAACCCGACGATTTTCGCCAAGGCGCTGGCGCACGGCAGCGATTACGACACCGCCATCCGGCACGAGTGGACGCGCCCGGGGCCGGAGCTGTTCCTGAGCCTGATGATCGCCGACATCCAGGACGCCTGCGACGTGCTGCGGCCGGTGTTCGACAGCGCCGGCGGGCGCGACGGCTTCTGCTCGATCGAGGTCTTCCCCAACCTGGCGCGCGACCGTGACGGCACCATCGAGCAGGCGCGGATGCTGTGGAAGCGGGTGAACCGGCCCAACGTGATGGTCAAGATTCCCTCGACGCCGGAGTGCATTCCCGCCATCGCGGCGTGCCTGACGGAGGGCATCAACATCAACATAACGCTCATGTTCGGCTACGACAGCTACCAGGCCGTGGTCGAGGCCTACCAATCGGCCTTGGAAAAGCGCCTTGCGGCCGGGCAACCCGTGAACCAGCTGGCCTCGGTGGCGAGCCTGTTCGTGAGCCGCGTGGATACGAAGGTGGATGCGCGGCTGGCGCAGCATCCCGAGCTGCAAGGCAAGGCGGGCATCGCCAACGCGCGGCGCATGTACCGGTACTTTCAGCAGGCGTTCGCGGGCCCGCGCTGGGAGAAGCTTCAGGCCGCGGGCGCGCATCCGCAGCGGCTGCTGTGGGCCTCGACCTCGACGAAAAATCCCCATTATCCGGACACGCTCTACGCCGAAGCCCTGGTCGGTCCGCACACGGTGGACACCATGCCCGACGTGACCATCCAGGCGTATCGCGACCACGGCAAGCCGGCCAACCGGCTGCAGGAAGCCATGGATCATTACGCCGACGAAGTCGAGAGCGTGCTCGACGCGCTGGCGAAAGCGGGCATGGATATGGACCAAGTGGCGCGCGAGCTGCAGGAGGAGGGCGTGGACGCGTTCCAGCAATCCTACGTGGATTTGCTGGCGGGCCTGAGCCAAAAAGTCGCGCGTTCGAGCCAGCAGATGCTGGGGCCGCAGGCGGCGCTCGATACGGCGGCCGCGGCCTTGACCAAGCTCGGCGGACTCAAGGCGGGCGAGCGCATCGGCAAGCGCGACACCAGCCTGTGGAGCAGTGATGCCGGCGTGCAAGCGAAGATCGCCAAGCGGCTGGGATGGCTGGCGCTGCCGCAGACGATGCAGGCGCATGTAGGCGAGCTCGAAGCTTTCGCCAAGGAATGTGGGAGCGACGGCTACACCGATTGCGTGTTGCTGGGCATGGGCGGAAGCAGTCTTGCGCCCGAGGTGTTCAGCCTGGTGTTTGGCGCGCGTGCCGATGGAAATCGCGGGTTGCGCCTGCATGTGCTCGACACCACCAACCCCGACCAGATCGCGCGCGTGGAAAGCGAAATCACGCTGGCGAAGGCGTTGTTTCTGGTCAGCAGCAAAAGCGGCGGCACCATCGAACCCAACAGCCTGTTCGCCTACTTCTGGTCGAAGCTCGCCGACGGACGCCATTACGCCGCCATCACCGACGCGGCGACCTCGCTGCAGAAGCTGGCGGCGGAGCATAAATTCCGCAAGGTGTTCACCAACCCGGGTGACCTCGGCGGCCGCTACTCGGCGCTGTCGTTTTTCGGATTGGTGCCGGCGGCGCTGCTGGGGGTGGATGTCGGCAAGCTGCTGCGGCTGGCGCAGGAGATGGCCGAGGCCTGCGGCGCCGGAGTGCCGCTCGATCACAACCCAGCGGCCGAACTGGGCGCGGCCATCGGGGCTTGGGCGCGCGCGGGTGCCAAGCCGCGGCGCGACAAGCTGACCTTCATCACCAGCCCGGAGCTGGCCAGCGTGGGCGCGTGGCTGGAACAACTGCTGGCCGAGAGCACGGGGAAGTTGGGGACGGGCATTGTCCCCATCGCCGGTGAAGCGCTGGGCAAGCCCGAGGTCTATGGGCAGGACCGGGTGTACGTGCAACTCGGCTTGGGCGGCACGAACGACGCCACCGGGGCGGCGCTGACCGGGCTGAGCCGCACGGCGCCGCTGATCCAGATCGGGCTGCGCGACCGCTATGACCTGGGGCGCGAGTTTTTCCGCTGGGAGTATGCCACCGCCGTGGCCGGGGCGGTGCTGGAGATCAATCCCTTCGACGAACCCAACGTGCAGGAGAGCAAGGACAATACGATGCGCGTGCTGGGCGAGTACATGAAGTCGGGCAAGGAGGCGGGCGGGTTTGCGGCGACGCCGACGGCCGAGAGCGGCTCGCTGCGGTACTTCGCGCCCGGGAGCAAGAGTCCGAATCCGCTGCGCGACTGGCTGCAGTCGGTGCATGCGGGCGACTACGTGGCCATCATGGCGTATGTGGACCGGAACCCAGAGTGGGCGAAGGCGCTCGAGGCGCTGCGGGTGGACTTGCGCGACCGGCTGCAGGTGGCCACGACGCTGGGCTACGGCCCGCGCTTTCTGCACTCGACCGGGCAGTTGCACAAAGGCGGCGGAAACAACGGCGTGTTCCTGCAGTTGACAGCGCCGCCGGCGAAGGACCTGCCGATTCCCGGGCAACCCTACAGCTTCAACACGCTGCTCGAGGCGCAGGCTATTGGGGATTACGAATCGCTGGTGCAACATCAGCGCCGGCTGCTGCGCGTGGACCTGGGCCGGGATGCCAAGGCGGGTCTGCAGGCGCTGCAGAAAGCACTGGGGCAGGCACAGGGCACGCGGGAAAGCGCGGCGGACTAGACAGCCATGGCCACCACAACGACGACCACAACCCATCCCCTGCGCACCGGCATCCGGCTGCAACGGACGGCGCCGCCGTGCACCATGGTGATCTTCGGCGCCTCCGGCGACCTGACGCACCGCAAGCTGATGCCGGCGCTGTACGCGCTGGCGCGGATGCAGCGGCTGACGCCCACGTTTCACGTCATCGGCGTGGCCGACTCGGACTGGACGAGCGACGCCTTCCGCAAGCAGATGCGGCAGGCGATCGAGCGCTTCGCCACCCCCGACGACGAGGACGAGACCACGGGCAAGCTGGACGATACGGTGTGGGAATCCTTCGCCGGGCGGATGCAGTTCCTGAGCGGCACGTTCGACAATCCCAAGCTGTTTCAGCAACTGGCGGCGACGTTGCACAAGCTGCCGCAGGGGGGCGGCAACGTGCTGTTCTACCTGGCCACGCCGCCCAGCCTGATCGGGCCCATTGCCGATCAACTGGCGCGGGCGGGGCTGAACCAGTTCTCGCCCCAGGGCTGGACGCGCATCATCGTGGAGAAGCCGTTCGGGCACGATCTGGCCAGCGCCAAGGTGCTGAACCAGCATCTGCACCAGAATTTCGACGAAGAGCAGATCTTCCGCATTGACCATTACCTGGGCAAGGAGACGGTGCGCAACCTGATCGTGTTCCGCTTCGCCAACGGCATCTTTGAGCCCATCTGGAACCGGAACTTCATTGACCACGTGCAGATCACGGTGGCGGAATCCATCGGCATCGAGCAGCGCGGACGCTATTACGAAGAGGCGGGGGCGATGCGCGACATGGTGCAGAACCACCTCATGCAGGTGCTTTCGATCGTGGGCATGGAAGCGCCGGTGCGGTTTGAGGCGGGGCCGGTGCGGGATGAGAAGGTGAAGCTGATCCGCTCGGTGCGGCCGCTGCTGCCGCCGGGAGCGAACGGGTACGAGGACGTCGCGGTGCGCGGGCAGTACGGGCCGGGCATCGTGGACGGCGAGAAAGTGGCGGGCTATCGCCAGGAGGCCAACGTCGCGCCGCAGTCGAGCCGGGAGACGTTCGTGGCGCTGAAGGTGATGATCGAGAACTGGCGCTGGGCGGGGGTGCCGTTCTACCTGCGCTCCGGCAAGCGGCTGCCCAAGCGCGTAAGCGAGGTGGCGATCCAGTTCAAGTCGCCGCCGTTTTTGATGTTTCAGGATGTGTATCCGGAAAGCATCGAGGCCAACGTGCTGGTGATCCGGATTCAGCCCGACGAGGGGATCTCGCTTCGCTTTGAGGCCAAGGTCCCGGGCACCGACATGCGGCTGCGGCCGGTGAAGATGGAATTTCAGTACGGAACCAGCTTTGGCGAGCAGCAGCCGGAGGCGTACGAGACCCTGCTGCTGGACGCGCTGCTGGGTGACAGTATGCTGTTTGCACGCTACGATATGGTCGAATCGGCGTGGGCGCTGACCACGCCGCTGCTGGAGGCGTGGGAGGGAGCGCCGGCGCCGGAGCTGCCCAACTACGCGGCCGGGAGCTGGGGGCCGGAAGCGGCCGAGCAGTTCATCCGCCGGGACCAGCGGGAATGGCGGCGGCCGTGAACGCGGGGATGAGGGAGGGAGACATGCAACTGCAGTGGCAGGAAGGCCGGGTGGCCAAGCTCGAGAGCCAGTGGCGGGCGCTGCGGCAGAGCGACGGCTTGGCGCAACCGCGGGCGCTGGCGCTGAACCTGATCTGCCGGGCGCACGACGGCGCCGACGCCGAGCGCATGGCGGAACACCTGTGGGAGTTGGGGCCGCGGCATCCGGCGCGTGTGTTTGTGATCCGGCCGGGAGAAGGGGCGGCGCGGGCGCGGATGGCCGCTCATCCGTGCGGGGCCGAGATCCTGGAGTTGAGCGGAGCGCCGGAGCGTTGCGCCAGCATCGTGGCGACGCTGTTGGCCTGCGATCTGCCCACGCTGCTGCTGTGGCGCAGCGGCGATCCCAGCGGCAACCCGGAATTCATGGTTTGGGCCAGCCTGGCCACGCGCGTGCTCGTGGATGCGCACCGGCTGCGGCTGAGCGCGGCGCGGCTGGCGGAGCTGGCGCACACCATGCCGGCCAACACGACGGTGGGGGATTTGACCTGGACGCGGCTCACGCCCTGGCGGCAACTGCTGTGCCAGGGCCTGGAAGGCGAGCTGGCCGACCCGGGCGATATTGACACGGTCACGATCGCCGCCGGGGGCATCGGCAACCCCTCCGACAGCGGCGGGAGCCTGGCGGCCACAATGTTCGCCGGCTGGATCGCGCAGAAGCTGCAATGGCTGCCGGGCCAGCGCACCGCCGAGGGACTGCGCCTGACGCGGCCGCAAGCGGGGCCGGTGCTGCTGCGCTTCGAGGCGGCCAACCTGCACGAGTGCCTGCTGCGGCGTGTGGTGGTGGAGGGTGGGACGCCGCGGGCGGCAGTGGCCATCGAGCATCGCGGCCCCTACGTGGCGGTCACGGTGACCCAGCACGGCTCGGTGGTCGGGGAGTGGATGGGCGCGAGTGCGGGGGAAAGCCTGCTGCGCGGAGAGACGGAGACGCTGTGCGAGGAGCTGTCCATTCACCGCGTGGACCGGCTCTATCAGCTCTCGCTGGAGCGCGGGCTCGCCCTCATGGCCGGCTGGGAAGCGGCGGCGGCGTGAGCGCACGGGCGCGCCGGCTGGAACTGGTGCCTTCGATTCTCTCGGCCGACTTCGGCCGCCTGGAGAACGAGCTGCAAGCCGCGGCGGAGGCGGGAGCGGACCGCTTTCAAGTAGACATCATGGACGGGCACTTCGTGCCCAACATCTCGATGGGGCCGATGTTCGTGGCCGCCACGCGCCGGCATGTGCGGCAACCGATAGAAGCCCATCTGATGGTCACTCGGCCGGAGCAGTGGGTGGAACCGTGCGCGAAAGCCGGGGCGAACGTGATCATCGTGCATGCGGAAGCGAGCGCGCACCTGCACAGCCTGCTGGCCGCGATCCGGGGCGCTGGAGCCACGGCGGGCATTGCGCTAAACCCGGACTCGCCGCTCACGCTCCTCGAGGAGGCGCTCGACCAGGTGGGGCTGGTGCTGCTCATGACGGTCGAGCCGGGCTTTGGCGGACAGGCGTTTGTCGGCGGCGTGCTGCCCAAAATCCGCCGTCTGCGCGAGCAGTTGGACGGGCGCGGGCTGGACTGCGACATCGAGGTGGACGGTGGTGTCGAGGCAGCGACGATCGGCGCGGCGCGCGAGGCGGGCGCGAATGTCTTTGTGGCCGGCAGCGCGGTGTTTGGGCACGCGCAGGGTGCGGCGGCGGGCTTGGCGGCGCTGCGGCGAGGGCTTTCCGTCGCGGCGAGCCGCTAGGGTTTCCGCGGGCCGGCGCCGACCAGATTGGCGGGCAAATCGAGAGCCAGGACTTGGCGCAAGGTGACGATCTGGCCCGGCGTGAGCGTGTGGCGCAGGGCGGGGTCGGTCAGCCGCGGCGCGCGCGCGGCGGGCGTCAGGGGGCGCAGGGCATTGTAGGCCTGGCGGAAGGCGGCGCGACCGGCCGGCGTCATGGCCTGGAACTGGGTGTAGACCTGGCGCAAACCCTGGCGCTGGCGCGGGCTGAGCTTCCCGAAGGCGCGCAAGCCGGCGACGGCCTTATGTTGCTTGGCGGGCGGCAGCGCATTGAGATGGCGCAGGCCATGGATCACGGCATGCTGTTTTTCCGGCGGCAGGCTCTGAAATTCCGGATTTTGACGCAGTTCCAACTCCCGTTGTCCCTCCGGAAGCCGGTTCAGTTGGCGCAGGCCCTCGCCCGGCGGCAGCAGGCGGCGCGCGCGTGGGACCGGATGCTGCGCCAGGGCAGCGGCGGAGAGGACGAAGGCGAACAGCAGCAGGAGCGCGGAGCGGCTCGCCCATGCTTGGCGACGCATGGCGGCCTACTCAGTCCTTATCCTGCGCCGCGGGCGAGTCGGGAGGCGGGGGAAGCCGCAGAAAATTCAGGTTCTCGATGAGGCTGGCGTTGCTGTTCCACATTTGCAGGTCCTGCACGACCGCCATCTGTTCGGGCGTGCGCGCCACCGGGGGCGGTCGCAAGGGTCCGAGATAGATGAAGCCGGCCAGCAAGGCCGCGGCCGAGGCCGCGGCGGCCACGCTCCAGCGGGAGCGCGCCTGACGCCGGCGCTCGCGCCAACGCCGGCGGACCGCGGCGGCGCAATCCTCGCTCACCGGCAGCGGCGGCCGCCATTCCTCCAGGACCGATTGCAAACGTTCGAGTTCAGAAGACTTCATAGCAAATCCCTCAGTTCCCGCCGCAGCGACCCGTAAGCGCGGAACAGCAAGGACTTGGTGGCGCTGACGCTCAAGTGCAGCACCTCGGCCACCTGTTCGTATTCCAATCCCAGATATTTGTTGAGGACCACGGCCGAGCGCTGGCGCTCGGGCAGCGCGGCAATCGCCGCGCGGATGCGCTCCTGCCGCCGGCTCTGCTCGCTCGCCGCCAGCAGCGCCTGCTCGGCATTGGGGCGCCCATCGGCCAGATCGCGCACGAGTGAGTCCGTCGCGCCGTCCTCGGCCACCCGTTCCGGCGCCGGACACTCGTGGCGGTGATCGCGCACGTAGTTGAGCGCGAGGCGATGCACGATGTGGTACACCCAGGTGCTGAAGCGCGCCTGGGGACGGTAGCGCAGGCGGTGCAGGTAGACGCGCAGAAACGCCTCTTGCAGCAGCTCCTCGCTGGCCGCGGCATCGTGAACCATGCGCACCAGAAAGCTCTGCAGTGGACGCTGGAAGCGCGTCACCAACTCGTCAAAACAGGCATCCTCGCCCGCCTGAAAACGCAGCATCAGTGCCGTATCCACGTCAGCGGCAGGCGCCGATGCGGGCATGACCGCGGTGGCATTGCTGAGCAAACCGTCTCCTGGAAGCGATAACCCGGCTGGTCCTATCGAGTTGCGGTCTACGCGCACGTTAGCGGCTCTCGCGGCGGCTAGAAACTCACTTTGGGCGGCGCCTTGCGGTTGGCCGCCGAGGTTTCGAAGTAAGCGCTGTTGTAACCCATGCCCGACCAGTGGGCGATGATGTTGTTGGGAAACGTCTGAATGTAGGCGTCGTATTGCTGAATGGCGAGATTGTACTGGCGGCGCGAGACGGCAATGCGGTTCTCCGTGCCCGTCAGCTCGTCCTGCAAAGCCAGGAAATTCTGGTTGCTTTTCAGGTCAGGATAATTCTCAACGATCATCAGCAAATGGCTGAGGGCGCCGTCGAGATGGTTATTGGCAGTCATCTCCTGCTGCGGGGAGCGCGCGCCGCCCAACTCGGCGCGGGCGGTGGTGACCTCGCCAATGACGGTGCGCTCCTGCTTGGCAAAGCCCTTCACGGTGCTGACCAGATTGGGAATCAGGTCGGCGCGGCGTTGGATGTTGACATCCACTTCCGCCCAGTTCTGCTTGACCGCCTCGCGCATGCGCACCATGCTGTTGTACTTGCCGGTGAAGCTGGTTGCAAACCCCAGCACCACGAGCACAACCACAATGATGACGATCAACCAGGGTTTGACGGCGCCGTGTTCACTTCGTGACATAACTAGTGGCTGGCCTCCAAAGAGCGCTCCACCTGCATGATGGCAGCAAGATACTGGGCAAACAACTGGCGCAAGGGTTCGAGCTTACCCCCTTGCAAGCGGGTATTAGCCAGGCGCGCGGCGAGCACGGGCTCGAATGCCGTAGCCGGGAACTGAAAGCGGGCCGCGGCGGCGGCCAGGACTTTCGCCTTATCCACCTGCAGCGGCTCGCCCACGGCCGCCAGGGCGTGGCGCAAAAGGGTCACAAAGCTGCTAACCGAGTCGAGCATCAGCGCCTCCAGCGCCTTGGCGTCGCGGCCCAGCGACATGTAGGAGCCGCGCAGGCGCAGCAGGCGCGAGCGCAGGTCATGTTCGACCTGCAGGCGATGCAGCTCGGGATAGTGTGGGACCGAGCCAAACAAGTCCTCCCCGCACAGGACACGGTGATGGGCCTCGATGTCGAGATATTCGATCGGAAACACATCGGCGGAATCGTCCCATTCCTCGCGCGACCACATCACCAGGGGCGGATTTCCCTGCTGTTTCCACCACTGGACGGCGGGCGCGCCTATGTCGAGCGTGGGCGCATCCACGCGATCGAGAACCGCGAGCAGGTTCATGTCGCTGCGCTTACTGCGATGATTACCCCCGGCGACGGAACCGTAGGCCACCAGCGACTGCAGGCGCGGGCCGTACAGCTCACCCAACCAGGTGGTGACCTTTTGTAGTGCCCGCTCTGCGTCCATTCGCGCCATAAGCTTCAGAACTGTCCAGTTCTTAAGTTACCACTTAGGCGGTGGCCTACCAACCGCCGCCGGCACCGCCACCGCCGAAGCCACCGCCGCCAAAGCCGCCGAAGCCGCCCCCTCCGCCGCCGAAACCACCGCCCCAGCCGCCGCCGCCGCCGCCGCCAAAGCCGCCCATCATGCCGAAAAACATCAGCGGCCAGAAGCAGCCGCCGCCGCCGCGACCGCGCATGCTGAAGGCGCCCACCAGCCAAATGATGAAAAGAAAGGCCAGAAAGCCGAGTTGAGCGCGAGGATCCTGGCCGCCAGAAAACTGGCGCCGCCCGGCGCCGGGCATCTGCATGGAGGCATCCATCTGCTGCAGGCGCTGGGCGGCACCGGGCATGCGCGCGGCGAGGGTGGTTTCAATCTGTTGCAGCATGCCGGCAAAAACCGCCCCGTACTGACCGGCGCGCAGCTGCGGCCTGAGGGCGCGCATCCAGCTCCCGACGTCGGCGTCGGTGATATAGGGTTCGAGACCGTAGCCGACCTGGGTGAAATATTTGTGATCCTTGATGGCTAGGAAGATGAGCAGGCCTGTGTCTTTGTCCTGCCCGTTGGCGGCCACCTTGGCGCCGACGCCCCAGTGCTCGGCGAGGTTATAGGAGTAATCGAACGTGTCCATCTGGCCCGTGGTGGGGACAGTGACCATGGCCACCTGAACTTTGAGTTGCTGGTTCAGGGCTTCGGCGGCCGCCTCGAGTTGAGCCGCAGCAGAAGGAGAGAGCACGTGCGCGTAGTCGTTCACGAAGCCGTGCGGTTTCAGGCTGGCGGGGCTGGGGACCTGTTGCGCCGCGGCGAACGCGGCCAGCAGCAGAGCGGCAGCAGCGAGAGTGACGAATTTTCCACGCGCGCGAGACATCATATGCCGTGAAACACGTACTGCAAATACCCGAGCACCGCGACACCGAGGAATACAAACAGCGCCATGCGGATGCCGGCCTCACGATTCACCTCCGGCATCAAGTCCGTAGTGGCGACGTAGAGCGTGACCCCGGCAGCGAACGGGAGAGCCTGGGCAAGGCCCAAAGGAAAGAGTAGCATCACGGCCACGCCCAGCACCGAGGCGGCGCCGATTCCGGCGGCCGCAAGCACGGCGGCGCGATTGCCGCGACCGGCGGCCAGCATCACGGATGCGATGGTGAAGCCTTCCGGTATCTTGTGCATAAAGATGGCGATGAAGATCACCCACCCCAACCAGCTCGAGACCAGAAAGCCGCTGCCGATGGCGACCCCATCGAAGAACGTGTGGATGCCGAGGCCCGCCACCACGGAGACCGGAACATGGCCGTGGATGAAGGCGCCGGCGTGAGTTTCCTCGCCAAAGTGGAAATGGGCGACAAAGGAGTGCTCGACGAGGTGAACCAACAAATAGCCGCCGAGCAAGAAGAACGGCGTGGTGGAAGGGTTGAGTTTCCAGCTTTGCGGGACCATCTCGAGCAGCGAGGTACCCAGCATGAAGCCGGCGCCGATAGCGACAAAGTAACGCAGGTAGTGGCGCTCCCAGTCGCGTCCGGTGAGAATCAGACCGCCGAAGATGTTGGCCAGAGCGGCCACGACTCCCAACGCGAGAGCCCAGATGTAGGCGACAGGCATGCGCAGCCAAAAGATTAGCACTGAGGTGGCAACGGGCTGCAAGGCACGCAACTTCTAAGCGCGAATGACTCGAACCACGGAGCAACTGCTCACTTGGGCGCCGCTGGGGATTGGGCTGGCGCTGATTTTAAGTCACCACAAGCGTTTGGGAATGGCGGTGGCGCTCGTCTCGCCGGCAACCGTGGCCATGCAACATCCACGAGGGACGAAGCGAGCACTGCGAAAATTCCCAAAGGCTGTGGCGCGGGCGAGCAAGGAAGCGGGGCGCAATGTGGCGCGCGGCGCCAAGGAAGCGGGCAAGTCCTTCGGGTGGCTGGCGAGCTAACGGGGCTGACTACAGCGACTTCATGCAAGCGGCGAAGAGCTCGTCGAAGCCGGTTCCGAGGTGGGCCGCACGCGCGCGCTGCACGGCCTGGAGCGCCTGCGGAGCCGGGTAGCCGAGGTTCACGAGAGCACTGAAGACATCCTCAGCGGCGCCGGAGGGCGCGGCGGCGCCCGCGGCTGGACCGGCCGCTGCGATGGCCGGGAGTTTGTCGCGCAGTTCGAGCACCAGTCGCTCGGCGGTCTTGCGGCCGACGCCGGGGATGGCCGTCAACAAGGCATGATCGCCCGCTTGCAGCGCCGCGGCCAGCGCCTCAGGCGCCAAGCCCGACAAAATGGACAGCGCCAGCTTGGGGCCGACCCCGTTGACGGTGATCAGCTTCTCGAAAACCAGCTTTTCCGGCGTGGTGGCAAAACCGAAAAGTTGAATGGCGTCCTCGCGCACGTGCGTGTAGACGTGAAGCGAGGCCTCGGCGTTGGCGGGCGGGAGCTGCGAAAAGGTGCCCACCGGTACCTGCAGCTCGTAGCCGACGCCGTGCACATCGAGCACAACGCGGCTGGGTTGGCGCTCACGCACGACGCCGTGGAGGAAGGCGATCACGCGGCCACCAGAGGGGGCAGGGCGGCGGCGGGAATGAGGCCATCCTGGGCGGCGAGGTCGAAGAACCGTTGCCAGCCCTCCTGATGGCGCGGCCCGAGCCGATGCGCCACGTTGCAGCTCAGGTAATGCCGGACCTCCGACGGTGGCAGCGCCAGGCGGGTGGACCAGAACGTGACGAGTTTTCTGCGCTCGACCTGGGCGGCGTCGAGGGCCTGGGTGAGGCGAGCGCGCAGCCAGTCGCGATTGTCGTCCCAGACGGGCGCACGGATGCCCCAAAGGGCAAAGACGAACGGCAGCCCGGTCCAGTCGTGCCAGATGCGAGCCAAATCGTGCACGGCGAACTCCTCGGCGCCGCCGTTCACGCGCAGGCGCAAGGCGGGATCGCCGATCAGCAGCACGGCATCGGCGGTGTCGAGCGCGCGCCGCCAGTCGGAGCCGCAAGCCACGGTCGCGAAGGCGGCTCCGAAGCGATGGCGCAACAGAATTTGCGCCAGCACGACCGAGGTCCGGGAAGCGCGATCCAGAGCCAGGGTCTTGACCTGAGCCAGGGGGCAGCGACTGATGAGCAGAATGCTGCGCACGTCGGCGGCCTCGCCGCCGGCGTCGCAGGAAGCCACGCCGAGACCTTCCAACCCGACCAGGCCGGGGATGCGGGCCAGTTCGATGACCGGAATGACGCCGAGATCGGCCGTACCGGCGCGCAGCGCGTCGGCACACTCGGAGGGCAGCGAATGGCGCAAGCGGAAGCGAGGATCGGCCTCGAGCCCCCACATGAGGGGCGCCGCATTCAGAAAATCAATGGCCGCGATGCGCAGCATAGGCAACTCCGATTATAGAGGCGGAACGGTAATTGGCACGGGCCCCGTCGCGGCTCCGCCCGCCACCCGCTTTTGCTCGCAGCCGCTTGGGGGCTGGCCCCAAGCGGCTGCGCTTTGCCGTGCGCGCGGGAACCCATCGTACAATCGGGAAGGAGAATGCAATCCATGGG